>JBNKGK010000346.1:0-3573 GCA_050289785.1 Kordiimonas sp. | reverse complement strand
AGCGCTTTTTATGAGCCATCCACCCGAACCCGCCTTAGCTTTGAAAGTGCATGGCACCGGCTGGGGGGTGATATTATGTCAATCACGGATCGCTCTACCACGGGGATTGCCAAGGGGGAAAGCCTCTCTGATGTGGCGGAGATGTTCAATAATTATGGTGACTGTGTTGTGTTGCGCGATAGCAGTGAAGCATCCGTTATGGAAATGATGCACAGTTTGCGGATCCCCATTATCAATGCAGGGAACGGCGCAGACGAACACCCCACACAGGCGCTGGCAGATTTATATACGATCATGAAATGGCGGCCTGACCTGCTGGATGAAAAGCCGGAAAACCCCATCAGGGTTGCCGTGATTGGTGTCCCTGGTCGGATGAGAACAGTACGTAGCCTGCTTACGCTTCTGTCGCGTTTTTCCGAGGCAATAGAAGAGGTTGTTCTAATCCATGATGGCACAAGCGACACCATATATGCCCCAGACCAGAAAGAAAACCTGATCCGTGAGGGCCTCACCATTCGTGAGACAACGAGCCTGGATGCCGAATTGCCTTATATGGATGTCGTGTACATCAATGCTATTGCCTGGTTGAAAGATAATTATGAAGTGATGGGGGGTGATTTGCGTCTGAACAAGGATTCACCCCTAAAACCATCGGCTATTATCATGCACCCGCTGGCGCGGGGCCCCGAGCTTTGCCCCTCTCTCGATGAAACGTCGCACAATTGGTATTTCGCGCAAGCGCGGGGGGCTGTGTTTGTTCGCATGGCCCTGCTCACCTGTGTGGTGCAGCGCACCGACATGGTGATGGATATCTTGTAGTCTTTTCCCCACTTTTTATAGAAGCAGAGAGTATTATGTGCGGCATTGCCGGAATTTTTTACAGAGACAAAGAGCGCCCTGTTGACCCTCAATTGCTGGCTAATATGGCGGCCATTCAGCATCACCGGGGGCCAGATGGTTTTGGTGTGGAAGTGCTGGACAAGCGGGGGGTAGGCTTCTCCCATGCCCGGCTTTCGATCATTGACCTGAACGAACAAAGGGCTCGTCAGCCTTTCAGAAATGCTGATGACAGCCTACTGCTGGCGCACAACGGCGAGTTTTATGACTATCAGCGTATTCGAACAGACCTGACAAGCCGGGGCGCCCGCTTTCAAACCAAAAGTGATAGCGAAATTATCCTGCATTTATACCCTCGCTTTGGCCTTGAGGAGACTTTACGGCGCCTGCGAGGTGAATTTGCTTTTGCGCTGTATGATGATAAAACAGACACGCTCCATCTGGTGAGAGATCGTTTTGGCATCAAACCACTTTATTATCATGCCAGTGATAAGGGTGTGGTGTTTGGTTCTGAGATCAAGGTGGTTATGGCGCATCCGGATGTGCCACGGCGGTTTAATAACGAAGGCCTGTTACACCAGCTAATGCAGGTTATGGTGCCCGGCTCTACGGCTTATGAAGATATCCACCAGGTGAAGCCTGGGCATGTGGTGTCGTTCAAAAGGCAAGGCACAGGTTATGTGATTGAAGATAAAACCTATTGGGATTTTGAATTTCCGGATGCCAGCTACCATAAGGTCGTGAAAGACGAGGCGGACAGTATCGAAACAGTGCGTGAGGGGCTCACCGAAGCCGTGCGCCTGCGCCTTGAAGCGGATGTTTCTGTTGGTTGTTATCTCTCTGGCGGGGTAGATAGCTGTTCTATTTTAGGGCTTTCAGCAGCTATGCGGCAGGACCCTGTGAAAGCCTTTACCATTGGTTTTACCGATGCTGCCTATGATGAAACACCCATCGCGCGGGAAATGGCGCAGGCTACAGGTGCAGATCAGGATATTCTGCGCCTTGACGCTAATCATCTGTATGGCCATTTTGAAAAAACCATCTGGCACACAGAACGCACCATTTATAATACGCTCGGTGTGGCCAAATATCTGATGAGCCAGCATGTACGGGATGTGGGGTATAAGGTTGTTGTCACCGGCGAAGGCTCTGATGAGTTGTTTGCGGGCTACCCCTCTTTCCGGCGGGATTTGTTCCTCCACGGCCTTGATGACCTTGATCAGGTCGAGCGGCGCAAATGGGAAGCCATGTTAGGGGAAAGCAACAGGCTTTTCAAAGGGGCGATGCTCGCTGAAAATGAGCATGATGATTTGTATCTCACCGACCGCGTTGGTTTTACGCCAAGCTGCCTGCAACCGTGGCTTTCCTGTGAAGGCACGGCAAAGGATATCATTAACCGTGACCGCCTGAGTATGCTGGCGGAGTATAAACCCGGCCTTGCTATTGCGGAAAAGCTGGATCGGGCAATGCTGGATGGGCGCCATCCGCTTGACCGGGCACAATATGTCTGGTCGAAAACCATGCTGGAAGGGCAAATCCTCACTTGGGGTGGGGACAGAGTTGATATGGCCAATTCCATGGAGGCACGGCCCGCTTTCCTTGATCATCATCTGGCTGAAGCAGCTATAAAAATTCCGCCTCTGCACCGGATTAAAGACAAGCGCGAAAAATATGTGCTGAAGGAAGCCATGAAAGGCTTGCTGCCGAAAACACTTTATGAACGTGAGAAATTTGCCTTTATGGCACCACCAGCCACAACGAACCCGGAAAAGTGGCAGGCCATGCTTGAGCTGGCGGAAGAGCATCTGGCAGATAGTGCGCTGGCAGAAAGCGGCCTTTTGGATCTGGCAGGTAAAAACCAATTGCTTGTTGAAGCTCAGAGTGAGGATACCAGCAGGGCCAGGAAAGTGCAGCTGGATGCGATGATCAACCATATGCTGGGTGTACAGATCATGCATAAGCATTTTGTGGCAACAGATGTGCCCGCTTATGCCGCCCAACGCGCGCAGGCCTTAGGATGGGTTGTCGAAGAGCCTGCCTTGGCTTGATTGTGCCGATAAAGGTGTGCTTCTTGGCTGGGCACTTGCTGTTATGCCAGCAGGGCTACACTTTTTAAAATACGTTGCAGCAAATCTCCTCTGCGACTTACGCCTACCTTCTCATAGATATGCTGCAGGTAGGTGCGCGCTGTTGAGAGGGTGATATTCATCTCATCTGCCGCTGTTTCCAGTGTGTGATTGTTGACAAGTAAACTGGTGAGATGGGCTTCCCGAACGGATAGCTGGAACAGTTGGGCAATCAGTTTTCTCTGTGGTGGGATGCGGGTTTTAGCAGGGTCATTGATGTATATCGCCACATGGGGAGCGACAACAATAGAATGAGGGACCGCCAGCGACGGCGGGGTGATAGGTTGGATCAGCACCCCAAGCCAATTGCCATCAGGATAATCAAAGCGCAGGGCCGTTATGGGTTTGTCTCCGATGGGAGCCCGTCGCCAGGCAATCGCCCCTTCTATGGCTGTATCAAATTGTTTTTGGTCTTTAGCTGAAGCAAAGCGAATATGGTTGTCGCGCAGATGGAAATGCCTTTTTTCATCCATCAGATCACGGGCTGTGCTGTTGGAGGTGATGACCGCTGCCTCACCGTCCAGAATAAGGGCTGCGATATCCAGGCGGTTCGTGGTTTCGCGGAGGGCGGTGAGTGTATAGGAATTGCGCCAGTGCCGCACCGCCAGAT
>JBNKGK010000345.1:0-3587 GCA_050289785.1 Kordiimonas sp. | reverse complement strand
GATGCCTATATATCTGCACCCGAGCACCCCATCAAAACAGCTTATTCCGGCTTTCCTGGATCGGGGGCTCGCAGGGGCCATATATGGCTTTGGTGTTGAAACCGGTTTGCACCTGCTGCGTCTCATTGTGTCTGGTGTTTTTGACACTTACCCAAACCTTCAGGTGGTTGTTGGGCACTTGGGAGAAGCACTCCCTTTTTGGATGGAGCGTATTGACTTTATGCATCAGGCTTCTGTTCGTGCGGGGCGTAAGGATACAAAAAAACTCCAGCACAAGCCGAGCTACTATCTGAAAAATAATATCTATGTGACAACCAGCGGCATGCCCTGGACTGACGCTGTATTATATTGTCAGAAGGTGCTAGGCGTGGACCGGGTCATGTATGCCATGGATTACCCATACCAGTTTGTTGCTGGCGAAGTTATTGACCAGGATAACCTGCCAATTTCGCTCGAAGACAAGAAGAAATTTTTCCAGACAAACGCTGAGAAGGTGTTTTCCCTATAGAGAGTAATCGCGAGTACAGCCTGCTGTTGTCAGGTCAGGGGGGAGGTCAGGACGTATAGCCGTCCAGAATGCGGGTCGCATTTCCTTCCAACTGATCCAGCAATGCCTTTAATGCCGCACCATCAACTCCAGCCAGGAGGTCTGCCTCGCTTTTTCGGGCGTAAGGTCTCACGTCCTCAAGAATGTTGCGCCCTTCCTCTGTCAAAACCACCCGTGTGAGGCGTTTATCAACAGGGTCTGCGCAGCGCTTGACCAGCTTTTTTGCTTCAAGTGCTGTCACTGAGCGGCTAACCCAGGCTTTGTCTATGTGAGCCTTTCTACCTATCTGGTTAACAGATAAAGAGCCGTGTCTATCCAGGATATTCAGGAGCCTCAAATCAGTGCTTCTGAGCCCCCACGGTTCCTTCACGGTATAGGTCGCTATGCGCGTTAATACCTCGGATAGTCGCACAACGCGCACCGTAATATGATCATCCAGACCTAATGATTCTGGAGAGCTGACTGCCGGCGGATTTTTCTTTTCAGATTGCATATAAATGACTTTACCACGCTATATTGTTGTCTTGACAACAGTATAGCGTGGTTCCATAGTTGATCCCAATATTTAATCAAATCTGCAGCCGTCTGCCTTTGGGATCAACAGGAAATGAGCAAAATGCATCCATTCCAACCAAGCCNTGTGCACGCTTTTACAATTTCGATTGATCTGACAAAGCCATACTGGATCAAGCCGTCAGCCCGAGGGGAAATGCGGGCAGCCATTTATGCCGCTTCCGGTACAGTTGAAGGCCCGAAATTAAACGGCACTGTCATTCCGATGTCAGGGGGGGACTTCCCCCTTGTGCGCCCTAACGGGGTTATAGATTTTGATGCCCGGTATCTTCTTGAGGCAGATGACGGGGCGATCATTTACCTGCAAAACAAGGGGTTTCGTTGGGCGCGTTCAGCAAAGGCTGCCGCGAGTATGGCCCAAAATGAGCCTGTGGATGTTGATGATTACTATATGCGTGTAACGCCGACTTTTGATGCTCCGGCGGGCACCCATGAGTGGCTCACAAAGCATATTTTTGTAGGTATGGCGGAAAAAACGCCCGGTGCAAATCGCATCCATTATTTCATGGTTGAGTAGGGGCGGGTAATGGCGGGGACTGCACCCATATGGCGCTCCGGGGAATCCCCCTATGCCGCCCCGAATAAGCCTCCTTTGCCCCCTTCGGATTATGTGATCAGGCAGGAACTTGGGCTAACGATAGAGCAGAATGTCACTATTCCCTTACGGGACGGCATAAAAATCCTTGCGGACATCTACCTGCCTGCACCAAGTGCCAAAGACTTGCCTGTTCTCTTGTCCTGGAGCCCATACGGTAAACATGCACGATCGAACAAAGTCTTCTGGCCGCACTCGGGGGTAGACCCTTCCTGGCTGTCATCCCTAACCCCTTTTGAGGGCCCTGACCCGGTTTTTTGGTGCGGCCACAAATATGCGGTCGCTGTAGTGGATCCACGAGGGGCCTGGCTCTCGGAAGGTGATTTTCACCATAATGGTATACAAGAGGCTGAAGACTTATTTGACACTATAGAGTGCTTGGCGGACCAGCCTTGGTCAAATGGCAAAGTTGGCATGACCGGTGTATCCTACCTTGCAGGAGCCCAGTACCTTGCTGCCTCGCAAAATCCTCCGGCCCTTACGGCAATTAACCCATGGGAAGCCTTTTCGGATTGGTATCGGGAGTTTGCGTATCATGGCGGTATCCCGGAAACCGGATTTTTACCTCGTGCATCGGACACTATTAGCTATTCGCTAAACAGGACAGAAGATACATGGGCTAATGCTGAGGCACATCCGCTAATGGATGATTTCTGGCGATCAAAGGGTATCGCCTTGGAGGCAATTGAGGTGCCTGCGTATATTGTTGCGGGCTGGGCCGACCAGGGCCTGCATTTGCGAGGCACTCTTGAAGCTTATAAAAGAATTTCATCTGTTGAAAAGTGGCTTGATATACATGGCCAGAAAAAGTGGGCAAATTATTATCGGCCCGACAGTCAAATGCGCCGCCTTGCGTTTTTTGATCACTTCCTCAAATCCAGAAAAACGACACTGTCTGCATGGCCCAAGGTCAGGCTTGAGGTTCGGGAGCAGAGGGGCGTGTCAAGGAAAAGAGAGGAAAGCGAGTGGCCTCTCAAACGCACGGATTATCAGCCTTTATGGTTGAATGCGCAGGCTGGGGTGTTGTCCAGACAGCCATGCTCAGCAGAAACCAGCATTTCATATTCTTCCGCGGAAGAGTCGGTTCATTTTGACATATGTTTTGACGTGGCAAGCGAACTCACGGGTCACGCGAAACTCAAGCTCTGGGTTGAATCTGACGGCGCCAGCGATATGGACTTATTCATCGCTTTGCAAAAGCTGGATGCGTCGGGAAACCTTGTCGGTTTTACATACTATTCTTTTTATGAAGATGGCCCTGTCGCCCTTGGGTGGTTGCGGGTCAGCCATCGCTCTCTGGATGCTAACAGGACAACGCCTTGGCAGCCTGTTCATTCTCATGCGCGGGAGGACTTTCTTTCGCCGGGTCAGATTGTTCCGGTAGACATAGAATTGTGGCCATCTTCCACACATTTCGAGCCGGGGGAGAGCCTGCGTGTGATCGTCGCGGGCCGCGATATTTATCAGGCCGAGAAGCCGAATTTGCCCTTCGCCAAACATGAAAAGCTGCACAATATAGGGCGCCATATTATCCATAGCGGTGGACGATATGACTCTCACCTCTTGGCCCCGTTCATCCCAGCAGAGGAGGAAAAAAAATGAGTTTTACGGACATAGATCTTGTGCATGTATTCGATATCGAGGTTCTCTTCGGAGAGGACAGGACGATGTTCGGTCCTCTTCCCGGGGGTGGTCAACAGGGATACACACCGGCCATCGGGGGAACCATTACAGGCCCCAGGTTAACCGGTAAGGTGGTACCCAATTCCGGGGCCGACTATGCCATAATAAGAGAAGACGGCACGATAGAGCTGAAGGCCCATTATCTTCTGGAAGCAGAGGATGGGACCCTCATCTATATTATGAACCAAG
>JBNKGK010000344.1:0-3623 GCA_050289785.1 Kordiimonas sp. | reverse complement strand
CGTCCGGCCAGGCCAGGAACGCGATGCCGGCGACCAGGACCACGACCAGCAGACCGATCACTCCGTAGAGGGGCTTTTTGTTCTCCATGCGCGTTTCTTGCGGGGCAGCGTACAATCGAGGCGTGAGACGCCCGCGAACCCTACTTCTTCTCTCGCTCCCGCTCCTCCTGCTCCTGGCCTGCGATCCTAGCTCGCCGCCCGTGGATGCGGATGATCTGATTCAACAAGCGTTCCTTGATTATGCCCGCATTGCAGAACCAGAGACCATCCAGAGCCCCAAATCATATTTAAAAAAAATGATATTCAACCTGGTGTATCTGCACCGGAAACAGCAGAAAAAACTTCAGGGCCATATTGATATTCTGATAGCAGAGCAAACATGGTTTCAGCACGACCCAATCACCCCAGAGAGACAATTAGAGACTAAGGAAACACTGCACAGGGTGAGGCTTGCTGTTGCGAACATGCCAGAGAAGCGACGTTCCATGCTTTTGCTCAACCGCATTCATGGCCAGGCTTATGCTGAAATCGCCAGAAACTTTGGCGTTTCTCCAACCAGTGTCAAAAAGCATGTTGCCCGTGCCGTCTATGATCTGCATCAAGCCCTTAAACCTGAAACCCCTGCTGAGCAGGAGGATGAACGATGAAAACAATTGAACAAATAGAATTGGAAGCAAGCGAGTGGGTAGCAGAACTGGCTGGTAGCAAAAGCAATATTCAGACACACCGGGCACTGCAGAACTGGCTGGATGCAGACCCGCGCCATCAGCAAGCCTATACTGCCATGCAACACAGCCTCGCGGCACTTGGGCAAGACCATGATTTTCTGTCTGCCCTTTATCCTGTGGAAAAACTTTCACCCGAAAAGGGCAGAACAAACAGAACATGGCGAAACCCTGCCCCACTAGCAATTGCTGCCATGCTCCTGCTCTCAATTTTCGGGGCGGGCCTCTATCAGTTCTTCTCACAAGCTGGAGACGTGTACAGCACAGACATTGCAGAGGTGCGCAATATACGCCTTGCCGATGGCAGTATCCTTACCCTCGGGGCGCATTCAGAGGTGACAGTTCACTATAGTGAACTGGAAAGGAAAGTGGCACTCAACAGGGGCGAAGCTTTTTTCAATATTATGAAAGCCCCAAACCAGCCCTTCTCTGTCGGCGTAGGAGACATAACCGTTAAAGTGCTTGGCACGCGCTTTGATGTGCGCAAGGGTGCAGAAGAAACACGGGTAGCCGTAGAAGATGGATCCGTTGAAGTGGCCTATCCACTCTCACCAGCAAATACATATGAGACAGAGAAAAACCTGCTGACAGCAGGCAAACAGCTTGTTCACCGCCAAAGCGCGGCTGGCCTGCAAACAGAATTGAGCGACACCCACACCCCCGGCGCATGGCGGCAAGGAAGGCTCATTTATATCAACGCCAGCCTGGCTGAAATTATTGCCGATATTAATCGCTATTACAAAGGTCAGGTAAGCCTGGATTCTGAAGAACTGGCTAACCTGCGCTTTACGTCTGTTTTTCGCACAAATGAGATTGATGAACTGATCGAAACACTGACGGTGCAACTACCCATCCAGATGACAAAAGCGCCGGATGGGAAAATCACCCTTAGTGCCGCAGCATCATAAAAAACGGGGCCAAATATGCCCCGCTCCAATCCGCTAATTAATATTTTATGGCCAGCGGCTTAAATAGCTGGATATGGCCTCAATAGCCTCTGTTGCATCAGGCAAGAAGGGCGCAAATGCTTGCCACACATGCGGCATATGATGCCAAACCTCTAACCGCACATCCACACCTGCAGCCAGGGCTTTTTCCGCATACTCAACATTTTCCTGTAAGTTGAAATCAACGCTTCCAATCTGCAGCAGCATTGGCGGCATACCTGCTAAATCACCATAGAGAGGGGAAATGAGCGGATTATCATAGCGATCACCGCCTATATACATGGCAGCATAGGTGCGCCCGCTCTCCAGCACTGCATCATCGAGCTTGTCACCATTTTTGCCCCACCAGACATCAGACCAGGCGGCGATAGGCACAATCGCATCCGGCAAACGCATGGCTTTGTCTCTAATCTGGTATGTCGTTGCCAGAGTTAATCCCCCGCCTGCGGAATCCCCTGCGATAAAAGTCCTTTGCGCAGAGGCCGCACCATCCGGACCATTTTTGACAAGATAGTCATAGCTTGCCAGCGCATCATCCAGTGCAGCAGGAAATGGATTTTCAGGCGCTTTCCTGTAATCAACAGCAAGAATGGCACAATCACAGGAAGCCGCAAGCCAGGATAACATGCCCCGGGCATAATCCCTCGGGTTGCCAATGACATAGGCACCGCCATGCAAATAAAGCACTCGCCTTTTTGTATTTGCCCCGGCTTTATAGACCCACTCCGCAGGCCTGCCCGCCACCTCTGTCGCCTCAATTCGAATATCCACCCCACTGGGGCCAGCGGACAGAACAGAATATGCCCGCATAATAACACGAGAACTTTTCACATCCGGTGGTGTTGCCGAGAGATATTCACCATTGATAGCAGAAACCGCTTCAAGATTTTTCAGAACGATTTCAAGCTCAGGCAGAGGCTTTTCATGCCCCATAGGGAAGGTAATATCTTCCATGGTTTTATTTGAGGCCTGAACCGGGGCGACCATGCCCCAAAAAACGAGACTGACCACAGCCAGTTTCTGCACAATAATGTTACACACAAAGCATCTCCTCTCACCCCTGAATTAGGTTCACCCTAGCGGCCATGAGGCAAGTATCCAAGCACTATTTCTCAAAGGAAAAGGGCCGCAGTTGCAGCCCTTTTCTTCACAACATCATGAGTTATATAATCAGTATTTCCAGCTTGCCCTGATACCAAAGGTGCGAGGGCGCATGGTGCCATAGCGGTTATTAAAAAGGGACGCACTGGGATGAATGAAAATATAACTGTCATCATCCAACAGGTTTTCGCCGTACAGGACCAGAGACCAGTTGTCTGTGGTCCAGCCTATGCTGGCCCCCACATATTCATGGGGCTGGGCATCTTCAATCAGGCTGTTTGCCAGGTCTGGGTTCCCCGCAACATTGGGAAAGCCGCTTGGGAAACTACCCACATGCTGGGCGTCAACGCGGGCATAAAGCTCCTGTCCGCCATTCAGTTGCCATGTATGCTGTATGTAACCGGAAAGCTGAAAATCAGGCGACGATAGCGGATGACCTTCCACAGCACCACTCAGGGCTGCCTCGTCTTCTGTCAGGGATGTAATTTCCGCATCCTGAAGTGTCAGGTTCAGGCCTAGTTCCAACGCCTCAGAGGGCCAGGCCTGCATTTCCAATTCTATCCCTTTGGAAACAGCAGCACCGACGTTGGTGAAAAAACTGACCCCATCAGAAAGACGGCGAGCCTGAACTTGAATATCCTTCCAGTCGATATAGTATAATGCAAGATTGGCCTTCAGCCGCCTATCAAACCAATGGGTTTTGGCCCCTATCTCATAGTTCCACAGAGTATCTGATTTTGCATTCTGTGGAATCACAATATCGGCCGAATCAAGCAGGCTGATACCGTTGTTGGAGCGATTGTTTGGTGTATCAATACGGAAGCCTTCCGAAGCGAGGGCATAATAGGTC
>JBNKGK010000343.1:0-3629 GCA_050289785.1 Kordiimonas sp. | reverse complement strand
GCCTCAGCCGCGGCAGAAGTGATCACCGCCAATTTCTCCAGCGACACAGGCTTATCATCTTCATCCGCTTCGGATTTATATTTATCAAAACGATAATTTCGTAACTTCGCACCCAAAGCAATACGAGTGGCCAGTTGTGTGGCTGTTACGCTTGGCGTTTCGAGGTTATCAACGGCAAGTGCTGCTTCTGTAACCTTCAGCTTAGCAAGCTCAATAACGACTTTGCCGCCCAAATTTTCCATGCTTGCTGCGGTAAGGTCGTCTTTCTTACCACCGCCGATCAACAGAATATAATCCTTCTCCACACCTACCGGAGCCGACAGAACAACGATCTGGCCTGCCTTGCCTTTAAAGCCAGCCGCCGCTGTCAGCCTGGCAAGCTGTTCCTTCGACTGCTGATCTAATGGAAGAGCTGCGAGGTCTGCTATATGGTCAGCTTCATAGGAGAGAACGACAAGGGCACCTGCCGAATTAACATCTGAAATCGAAAAAGAAACCTGCATACTTACACCTTATTTCAAGATAGCGCCCAAAAACGCTGTAACCTTTATGTGATTGCCCTAATAAAATGGCAGTTATGAATAATTTTAAGAGGAGTAGCTTGCCGGGAAGTTCTGCAGTCTTAAAGTATGAAACTAAGACAAACAGATGAGCAATTCACACGGAAGCACATCTCTTTCGAATTCGTATGATATCGCTAATCAGCCAGAAGGTGTTGCTATTTACCAAGAAAACTACAGAAAAATTGGCATGTTTGAACTAATAATTATAGGAATAATGACAATATTAACTAACGTATGAAAACATACATCAAACTTCTCTTATAGGGATGAGTGATACAGCCTGGCAGGCACGTTTATGCTCCCTCAAACATGCTAGCCCCCCTGCTGGTCGTTGCGTCTGGCTTCTCTATGAGACAAACGATTCTACACAAAGATTCTGTTGGGGCATTTCACCCACCATCTGTATAGTGTACATGAACTCCCAATCATACAATTATGCAGACATGGATACTATGCAAACGCTCGACAAACTGGATATTAAAATTCTCAAAACACTGGCCCAAGATGGGCGCATGTCATGGCGAGAACTCTCTGAGCAAATCGGCCTTTCACTGACACCTACCCTGCGCCGGGTGCGTCAACTGGAAGAAAGCGGCATAATAAAAGGCTATGCGGCCAAGCTTGACCAGGACAGATTGCTTGGGCCAATGCCTGTTTTCATCAATGTAACGCTCGAACGCCAAATAGATGAAGTGATGACTAGCTTTGAAACCCTCGTCAGCACCATGCCCGAAATTATGGGAGGATATCTTATGAGTGGCGGATCTGATTATCTTCTCCACGCCTTTGTCCGTGATCTGGATCACTATAGAGTCTTATTGTCACAACTGACGCGCATACAAGGCATTGTGAACATTCAATCCAGTTTTGTTCTAAAAGCCTTCACCCATCGAACAACACCTTTAATAAACACAAAAGACGTCAAAAAATAACCGAGCTAATTCTTAACTCCAATCGAGCACCACTTTGCCCGACAGGCCAGAGCGCATGGCCTCAAAAGCCTTTTCATAGTCGGTGGCCGCAAAGTGATGGGTGATCACGGGGCTAATATCCAGCCCGCTTTCCAGCATCGCCAGCATCTTATACCAGGTTTCAAACATCTCGCGCCCGTACACCCCCTTGATCTTGAGGGCTTTCAGAATAATTTTTGACCAATCGGTTTCAAAAGGCTTTGATGGCAAACCGAGGATCGCCATGCGCCCGCCCATAATCAGCCTGTCTGTCATCTGATCAAAAGCCGCCTTGGTGCCGCTCATTTCAAGGCCGATATCAAAACCCTCCACAATATGCAGCTCTGCCATCACATCACGGATGCTTTCAGACGCCACATTCACCGTGCGCACATCTGTCACTTTTGAGGCAAGCTCAAGGCGGTAGGGGTTCACATCCGTAATCACCACATTGCGCGCGCCGACATGGCGCGCCACAGCAGCCGCCATAATGCCAATGGCACCTGCGCCGGTGATCAAAACATCTTCTCCCACCAGATCAAAAGACAAGGCTGTGTGCACTGCATTGCCAAGAGGGTCCAGAATAGCGCCAATTTCATCAGGCACGCTGTCAGGCAGAGCCACCACATTAAAGGCAGGCAACACCAGATATTCCGCAAAGGCCCCCGGCAGGTTCACACCAACACCTTTTGTCTCCGGGTCCAGGTGAAACTTCCCTGCCCGTGCATTACGGCTTCTATAGCCAACAATATGTCCTTCCCCCGACACACGCTGACCCAGCTGAACAGATGTCACGCTCGCACCAACAGCTTCAATCACACCGCTATATTCATGACCGACAACCATCGGCACCGGCACAGTGCTCTGGGCCCAGCCATCCCAATTATAGATATGAATATCCGTGCCACAGATAGCTGTTTTGCTGATTTTAATCAGCACATCATCTGGTCCGATTTCGGGTATTGGCACATCCTGCAGCCATATTCCCTGTTCTGCTTTTGCTTTGACTAAGGCTTTCATGGCTTTACTTTCCCACAATACCCAGTTGGCACCCAACTTTGGTAAAGGCGGCAACTGCTTTATCAATATCCTCCGCTGTATGCGCGGCAGACATTTGTGTGCGAATGCGCGCCTGCCCTTTCGGCACCACGGGATAAAAGAAACCAATCACATAAACACCTTCGTCAAACAGCGCAGCCGCCACTTGCTGCGCCAGCTTGGCATCGCCCAACATCACAGGAATGATAGGATGCTCCCCCGGCACCAATGTAAAACCAGCTTTTGCCATGCCATCACGGAAACGAGTGGCATTTTCCTTCAGTTGCTGACGTCTGCCATCACTTTCCTGAACCAGTTGAAGGGCCTTTAAACCCACAGATGCGGTAACCGGAGGGAGCGCATTGGAAAACAGGTAAGGGCGAGAGCGCTGCCTGAGCAGATCAATAATTTCCTTTTTCGCGGCCACATAACCGCCAGAGCCACCGCCCAAAGCCTTACCAAGGGTGCCAGTGAGAATATCAACCCGGCCTTCCACACCGCAATGTTCTGGCGTGCCGCGGCCATGCTTGCCCACAAAACCGGTGGCATGGCTGTCATCGACCATCACAATAGCATTATATTTTTCCGCCAGGTCACAGATGGATTGCAGGTCAGCAATAATGCCATCCATGGAGAAAACACCGTCTGTCGCAATCAGTTTATGGCGCACCCCTGCAGCATCAGCTTCCTTCAGGCACGCTTCCAGCTCTGCCATATCATTATTGGCATAGCGATAACGCTTTGCTTTACACAAACGTACCCCATCAATGATAGAAGCATGATTAAGCGCATCAGAAATAATCGCATCCTCAGCAGTCAGCAAAGGCTCAAACAGCCCGCCATTGGCATCAAAACAGGCTGCATAGAGAATGGCGTCTTCCATACCCAGAAACTGCGCCAGCTCTGCCTCCAGCTTCTGGTGAATATCCTGTGTGCCACAAATGAAACGCACAGAGGATATGCCATAACCATAATGGTCCAGCGCTTCCTTGCCTGCTGTGGCCAGATCAGGGTGATTGGCCAGCCCCAGATAATTATTGGCACACATATTCAACAGCGGTAGGCTTTTGCCTCCCGC
>JBNKGK010000342.1:0-3633 GCA_050289785.1 Kordiimonas sp. | reverse complement strand
AACTCTGCCTCGCCAATGGTGTTCGTATAAGATGCCTCTTTCACATTAACGGTGCTGCCAACTGCTTTGGTTTTCCTGCCCTTATCCTTGCGACCATCAGACAGAGAGACATTATAGATTTTCTCATGCAGCTTGCCGTCCGCTGAACGCCAACCTTTAATCACCTGCATCCTATCCAGATTGGCTCCGCCCGGGTCTTTCACCGCACGAATGAGGAAACTTGGGGCCTTGCCTTTTGGCGCGGACGCCAAGTCCCCGCCCATGGGCACCCCACCAGCATAACCAATCTTGGCAAGGTCAGACCTATGAGCATCATCGGCCTGATAATCCCATCCGCCAAAGAAACGCACGGTCATACGCGGCCCCGAGGTCGCATAAGTCTCCCGCCGTTTCATGGCATCAAATAGCGCCTCTCTTGTGTTTTCCTTCGCCCAAACAGCCGCATAGCCAGCGGCATTCCAGGCCCAGCCTCCGCTTTTGGGGCCTGTGCGATCACTGGCACGATGGTCATTAGGGCCATATTTTGTCATCTTGCCCCAAAAGTTATTTTCATCCACCGCCGCAAGCGAAGTATGCGCATCCGTGCTACCGATCAGACCAAATTTCAGTGGGTTCACACCAAGAGCAGCCTTTTGTTCAAGCCCAACCTTCAGGGCAGAACGAACATACTCATAACGCTTGCGCTCCACTTCTGCCTCATTCCATTTGGCAGGGTCATCCCATCCGCTGGCTGACCAGGCGTTCCAGGTTTCATAATCTGCAAACTCATCATCAGGGGAAAGAACCGGATGGGTTTCACTATCCCCCTTAATCTGCATGGCTTCCACCAAAGGTTCCCAGCGACTGCGCAGCTTTGCATAAGCTTTACTGAAGGGTTGCTCTGCATAGGGGCGGAACATCTCGCCGTTGCTCACATTCCCATTGTGCGGAATGGCAAAAACCTGTGACCCTGTTTTGGCTTCTGTTTCGGCCAGATAGGCCCACAAACCCTCTGGGTCATAACTGTCATAGCGGCTGAAGGGCAGCACCTTATTCGCCTGCTCTGCATTCCCCCGGAACATGACCACCCGGTGCAAATTACCGGCTTTTGCCGTTCCAGAATATGGGCCACCCGAGTTCCATTCATACCCGATAAAGGCTGTGAATTTGCCTGGTGTATAATAGTCGTCAGCCGCTGATGTAATCTGTTCCCACACAGACTGGCGATAGCTTTTATCCCCAACAAAATAAGCCTGCTTTGTAAACATATTTTGAACCATGTCGGAGATTGCTTTGGCGGATTCTTTTTCAGGTAATGCCTCCGCTGCTTCCAGGGTTTCAAAAAGCTCCCTACCCGCTACTGTATTCATTAGACTTGGATCGCCTGACGCCGCACGGGCAAACGAGCCCATATTTTCTGCATGATCCGCCACCACCAGGAAATCCAGCGGACGGCGCAGCTTCACCGGCAATCCATCAGCTGATAATATCTGTTCACCACGGGCCAATCTGTAGGCCATATCCGGCCCCAGGTTTCTGTTCTGGCCCCATCCCCAGGCATCGATCGACAGGTTGGTGTGCAAGTGGGTATCCCCAAAATAGACATTATCAGGATAGACCTGGCCCACATAGGGTGAATAACTATCGTCTGCCACAACAGAAGCCGACACCATCAGGGCCGCCAGGGCACAACTATATTTAAACTTTTTCATGGTCGTTTCTCGCTGTCTGTCATATTCAAGGGGTGTACCAAATGGGTGATGTGTAGGCGCGTTCCTGGATCACCATTTTTGTGGTCTCAGGAAGGTCTGTCAGGCCATAATATTTGGCGTCATAAGCGGGCCAGCGTGGGGTCGGAATTTCCAGCACCCGCACATAATAAAAGGCCAATTCACTGGCTTTAAAATCAGGATCACGCCACACGGTGGCAAGCTCTGTTTCACCAATGGTGTTTGTGTAGCTGGCATCCGCCACATCTACGGTACTGCCTACCAATTTGGTCTTTTTGCCTTTATCCTTGCGGCCATCAGAGAGGGCCACATTATAGACCTTCTCATGCAGCTTACCCTTTTTATCGCGCCAGCCTTTAATCACCTGCACACGATCAAGGTTCGCCCCGTCCGCATCCTTCACAGCACGGATCAGGAAACTTGGCGCTTTGCCTTTCGGTGCAGATGTCAGGTCACCGCCCATAGGCACACCACCTTCATAACCGATTTTTACAAAATCAGGTCTGTTTGCATCATCTTGCTCATATCCCCAGCCGCCGAAGAAACGCACAGTCATGCGCGGCCCTGTGGTCGCGTAAGTCTCCCGCCGTTTCATGGCCGCAAAAATGGATTCACGCGTATTTTCTTCCGCCCAGACGGCGGCGTAGCCTGACGCCGACATATGAGAGGCCATACGCGCCCGATAGGGACTTGGTTCAAAGAAAGTCAGTTTTCCCCAATAATTATTCTCTTCCACAGCAGCCATGGATGTGTGCGCGTCTGTGCTGCCGATGAAACCAATTTTAAAGGGATTTACCCCAAATTCTGTCTGGCGCTGAAGGCCTGCTTTGAGCGCTTCACGAGCATATTCATAACGCTTCTTCTCTTTTTCTTCGGCGCTCCATTCTTTCATGGGTTTATCAAGGCCGCGACCAGCTACAGCATCATCCCAGGCATTCCAGGTTTCAAAATCGGCAAATCCGTCTTCTGGGGAAAGCAGCGGATGAGCTTCTCCATCGCCCTTATTCTGCGTTATTTCATAAAGCGGTTCCCAGCGGCTGCGCATTTCGGCATAGCCCTGATCAATTGGTGCTCCTTTATAAGTCTTCGGGCCGAACATTTCCCCATTGCTTAAGTTACCATTGTGCGCAATGGCCAGCACTTCACCATGAATGTCTTTTTCATAACCCTGCATAAAACGCCACAGGTCTTCCGGTGCTTTACTATCTCGCCGATCAAACGGCAGAATTTGGGCTGTCTTCTCCATGCCATCCTTGAAAATAACAACACGATGCAAATTGCCATGCTGATGGCCTGATGATGTCCACTCATAGCCAGTAAATGCTGTGAACTTGCCCGGCTCATTATACACATCGGCTTTTGATGTTACCTGCGCCCAAACGGAGCGTTTGATGCCTTCGTTTCTGAAATCAACACTGCGATCCCAATAGTAAGAGCGTTCCCCTTCTCTGTCGAAAGCAGAAGCAAACATCTCCTGATAATCTTCATAGGTTTTGCTGTGCAATATCTCACCTATGTTGGTGGGATGTTCCTTCATCGCCTTATACCAGCGGCTGCCCAGTTCTGTTTTCTGTAAAACAGGGTCATCCGCTTCCAGCCGGGGCATAATGCCCATCTGATAAGCGTGATCAGCCGCCACCAGAAAATCCAGCGGCTTGCCCAGCTTTGCTTTCTGCCCGTTATGAGCGGTGATCACCTCTCCCCGGGCAAAGCGATAAGCTTCATCCGGCGATAACAGCTGATTGCCCATACCATTAGCATCAACGGATATGTTGGTGTGAAGGTGCGTATCCCCGAAATACACATTTTGGGGATAGCTTTTCCCCGCATAGGGGGAATAACTATCTTCTGCCGCAACAGCAGCAGAGATCATCAAGGCCACCAGCGCACATCCGCTTCTAAAATTCTTCATGATCGTTTCCTC
>JBNKGK010000341.1:0-3686 GCA_050289785.1 Kordiimonas sp. | reverse complement strand
CGCGCCGGTGAGCGGGTGGCCGATTTTAACTTCCAGCATTTCGCCCATACGGTCTGGCATCGCCCACATGCCTTTACCAATCTGCGCCTTGCCAGAAAGACCACAGGCGATACCAATCTGCACATTACGCGCTTCATAGGCGTTGATCCATGCTGAGCTTTTCATATCGCCTTTTGGCACCATGGCGCCCGCATACATGGAGGTGTGGATCTCATCCCCTGTGCGATCAAGGAAGCCAGTGTTGATGAACACGATACGGCCAGCAACTGCCTTGATGCAGGCTGCCAGGTTGGCAGAAGTGCGGCGCTCTTCATCCATCACGCCCACTTTAATGGTGTGGCGCTCAAGACCCAGCAGATCTTCAACGGCATTGAACAGATCGTTTGTCAGCGCCGCTTCTTTCGGGCCATGCATTTTTGGCTTCACGATGTAGATAGAGCCAGCGCGGCTGTTTTTCGCGCCTTCTTTCTGTAGGTCATGCATGGAGATCAGGCTGGTCACAATCGCGTCCAGAATGCCTTCCGGTGCCTCAGTACCATCAGGCAACTGAACGGATGGGTTTGTCATCAAGTGGCCCACATTCCGCACCAGCAGAAGGCTGCGGCCAACAAGAAGGCCTTCACCGCCATCTGCTGTTGTGTATGTGCGATCAGCAGCCAGCTTACGGGTCATCTGGCGGCCACCTTTTTCAAAGCTTTCTTCCAGATTGCCCTGCATCAGGCCAAGCCAGTTGGTATAGGCCTCAACCTTGTCATCCACATCAACAGCGGCAACAGAATCTTCCATATCAACGATGGTGCTGAGCGCAGCTTCCAACAGAATATCTTTCACACCAGCTTTGTCGTCTTTGCCGATTTGCGCTGTGCGATCAATCAACACTTCCACACGCAGACCATTGTTCGCCAGTACGATGGAGGTAGGCGCTGCCGCATCACCGGTGTAGCCCACAAATTTATCAGCGTCCGCCAGCGCAGGCACCAGCGCACCACCTTCAACTGTGTAACCTGTCACATCCGCATGGCTGCCTTCAGCAAGCGGGGCAATTTCATTCAGGAAGTTTTTCGCCCAATCAATCACTTGCTGGCCGCGAACAGGGTCATAACCATGACCTTCAGCCTTGCCCGGCAGCGCGTCTGTCCCATAAAGGGCATCATAAAGGCTGCCCCAGCGCGCGTTAGCGGCGTTCAGCACAAAGCGGGCGTTCAGGGATGGTACCACAAGCTGTGGGCCTGCCATGGTGGCAATTTCAGGGTCCACATTCGTAGTGTTGATATCAAAAGTTTCCGGTTCATCCACCAGATAGCCAATTTCCTTCAGGAACGCGGAATAAGCCGCCATATCAGCAATCGGACCAGGGTTGGCTTTGTGCCAGGCATCAATTTTAGTTTGCAGGTCATCACGCTCGGCCAGCAGCTCCCGGTTTACAGGGGTGAAACGAGCAAAAATGTCAGCAGCACCTTTCCAGAACGCGTCTTTATCAACGCCAGTGCCCGGCAAACATTTTGTTTCAACAAATTCTGCAAGTGCGGCGGCAACACCAAGACCAGCCTTGTCGATATAGGTCATACTTATCTTCCTTATCTTTGCTTAGCATCAGCCCTGCAGAGCATCATCCGCAGTGCATTCTATTCCATCTTGCAGGTGTTCTTTTGGTGCTTTAATTGTCCCAAACCTGCCAATCTTGCTGCCTCGTTGCAGCCCGACGGCGCACACTTTTTTCACCTGTCTATCAAAACGCTATCAGATAGCCGCTCAGGCCCCGAACTGCAATAGCTAAGACTCTCAAAAAGGCCAGAAAATCTGGTGTAAAGGCTAAGCTGCGTTAAGCCTGGGGTCAGCGCTGATGGCTCCGGCGATCCAGCCGCCGCCCAGCACCCGATCGTCCTGATAGAAAACGGCCGCCTGCCCCGGTGAAACACCGGCTTCTGCTTCCTTCAGCACAATATGCGCTGCAGGCTTGCCATCTGCCCCCTCTTCCAGAAACAGGGTGGCGGGTACGCCTGGGCGAGTGGAACGGATTTTGGCAATAACATCAAGGCCTTCAGTGGGCACCTGTTCGCCAATCCAGTTCACGTCTTTCACTTTAATGGCACTGGTCAGCAATGCTTCCTTTGGCCCCACAATGACCTGCTTTTTAGCCGGATCCAGCTTCACCACATAAAGTGGCTCTTCCGTGCCGCCAATGCCGATACCGCGGCGCTGGCCGATGGTGTATTTCACAATGCCTTCATGCTGGCCCAGCACATTACCGTCCACATCAACAATATCACCGGGCTCCAGCGCGCCGGGGCGCAAGCGTTCTATTACGTCCACATAGCGGCCCTGAGGCACGAAACAGATATCCTGACTATCGGGTTTATCGGCCACGCTGAGGCCAAAACGCTCAGCGTGCCTGCGTGTTTCTTCCTTATCCATATGGCCCAGGGGGAAGCGCAGAAAATCAATCTGCTCCTGCGTGGTGGCAAACAGGAAATAGCTTTGGTCTTTGCCCGCATCCACACCGCGCACCAGATGGGCCTTACCATCATCGCCCATGGTGCGCTGCACATAATGGCCCGTGGCCATGCAATCCGCCCCCAAATCCTGCGCCGTGGCGAGAAGGTCTTTAAACTTCACTGTTTGGTTACAGCGCACACAGGGGATGGGGGTTTCACCCTTTATATAACTATCGGCAAATTCTTCCATCACCTGCTCTTTAAAGCGGCTTTCATAATCCAGCACATAATGGGGAATACCAAGCGTTTCAGCCACACGGCGGGCATCATGAATATCCTGCCCGGCACAGCAACTGCCCTTTTTCTGCACGGCAACACCGTGATCATAAAGCTGGAGGGTGATGCCAACCACATCATAGCCCTGCTCTTTCAACAGTGCCGCCGTGACAGAACTATCCACCCCGCCAGACATGGCAACAACCACACGGGTCTCCGCTGGTGCCCGCATGAAGCCCAGGCTGTTTGCTGTTGTGCTGGTGGCGGTCTCTGCCATGTTTGATCACTCTAATACACACACTTAATGTTAGGCACCATATAGGGCTTTATGGACAGAAGAGCAAGGCAAACCAAGGCATTCCCCTTTACATGAGGGCATTTCCCACCTGTGGGCAAGGGATTCCGCCCAACTACCAAAAACTGCCTATTTCTGCTCGGCAAGAATAGCATACCCACCCCAAAACAAAACGATCCTTCATCTTAAAACTGCTGAATCCCAAGGCTTTTTACTTTTCTGAAAAAACTGGCCCGCCCTTTGCTTATATGAGGGCGAATAACCTATGCCGAAGAAGCCGGCAGGAAATTTTTGGTACAGACGATTGGTACGAATGAAATGAATCCTGTTGAGCACATAATGCAAGCCCTTGGTGTCAATTCAGCGCAGATGATGGCGGTCCTGACAGGCACTTTTAGCGCTTCAGAAACGGCAGACACAAATGCTGCAGCCTTCGCCCAAAATCTGACAGATGCAGGTAATAGCCAAGCCAAATCTGTACCTCCGGCCATGCAGGATGCACAGGCGCAGGATTATATTTCTGCTCTCGGCTCGCTTGTTCCGGCGCTTTCCCAATTAAGCCCGGAGCAATTGCAACAGCTGCAACAGCTGAACAATAACACTACCCCCTCTTTACAGCTGGACACCTCTTTTGAAGCCAGTACAGCCATACAGAGCCAGGGAGGTCTTTCACCTGACCC
>JBNKGK010000340.1:0-3686 GCA_050289785.1 Kordiimonas sp. | reverse complement strand
CCTGACAGCAGAAGAAATTGATGCCGCCTGTGCCCAGGTAGCCCCTGAGACCATGGAGGCCCTGACTGTAGCAGCAGATCGCATTCGGGCTTTCCATGCCAAACAACTGCCATCTGACATCGATTATGTGGATGAAACAGGCACCCGCCTGGGCCAGGTATGGAAGCCTGTGGAAGCCGCTGGCCTTTATGTTCCCGGTGGCACAGCAAGCTATCCATCATCCGTGCTGATGAATGCCCTGCCCGCCGCTGTAGCGGGGGTGGATAGGCTGGTTATGGTGGTTCCAACACCGGATAACAAATTGAACCCACTAGTACTGGCTGCTGCCAAACTGGCTGGTGTGACCGAGATATATCGTATCGGTGGGGCTCAGGCTGTGGGGGCGCTGGCATATGGCACAGAATCCATCACCCCAGTTGATAAAATTGTCGGGCCGGGCAATGCTTTTGTCGCAGAAGCCAAAAGGCAGGTTTATGGCAAGGTTGGCATCGATTCCATTGCCGGACCAAGCGAAATTCTCGTTATTGCTGATGCAGAGAATGACCCGCGCTGGATCGCTGCAGACCTCTTATCACAAGCTGAACATGATGCAGTGGCACAGAGCATTCTCATCACAGATGATACCGTTTTTGCCGACGCTGTGGCTCAGGCAGTGGACATTCACCTGCAAGCTTTGCCACGTGTAGAGATTGCCCGCGAAAGCTGGGAAACTTATGGTGCGATCATTCTGGTGGATACTCTGGAAGAAGCCGTGCCGCTGGCCAACCGTCTGGCAGCAGAGCACCTTGAACTGGCTGTTGCTGACCCAGACTCACTGAAGAATCAGATTCGCAATGCTGGCGCTATCTTCATGGGGCGCTATACACCGGAAGCCGTGGGAGATTATGTGGCAGGGCCAAACCACGTACTGCCAACAGCCCGTGGCGCGCGTTTCTCCAGCGGTCTCAGCGTCTATGATTTCATGAAACGCACCACTTTTGTGGGCTGCACGGAAGAAAGCCTGAAAGCTATTGGCCCCTCCGCTGTCAGATTAGCAGAAGAAGAAGGCTTGCAGGCGCACGCACTTTCTGTTGCTATTCGCCTGCAGGAGAATAATAACTAGGCCATGTCAGAGCATAAACTCATAGATGTAACACTGGACGAATCCACCATCGTGCGCTGGAGTGCTGATGTGGAACATGAGCGCCGTGTTGCCATTTATGACCTTCTGGAAGAAAACAGTTTTGAACTTTTGAAATCGGCAGAAGAAAGCTATCCCGGCCCCTATAAACTGATGTTGGCAACCGTAGAGGGCAGGCTGGTTTTCGACGTTAAAAGCAAAGATGATGACCCGTTAATGAACTTCCGCCTCGCCATGACCCCCTTCAGGCGCATCATTCGGGAATATTTCGCTATTTGTGACAGCTATTATGAAGCGATCAAAAGCGCCAGCCCATCCCAGATTGAGGCAATTGATATGGGCCGCCGCGGGCTGCATAATGAAGGTAGCGAGCTGTTGCGTGAACGGCTGGATGGCAAGATAAAAATCGACCAGCAGACAGCCCGTCGCCTGTTCACGCTAGTTTGTGTGTTGCACCTGAAAGAAGGCAGGGGCCCTCTATGAGTAAAGCATCAGACAAGGCCATTAAAAGTGTCCTGTTTGTTTGTAATCAAAACGCTGTTCGCAGCCCCATGGCCGAAGCCCTGGCACACAGACATTGCAAAAGGCGTGTATATGTCGATTCGGTTGGTCTGATTGCCGGTATGCTTGATCCCTTTTCAGTGGCCGCTATGGCCGAAGAAAAGATTGACATTTCAGACCACACCCCAAAAACGCTCGCAGATATCAATATTCAGGATTTTGACCTGGTAATCGCCCTCACCCCTGAAGCGCGTGACCATATCACCCGTATGGTAGGGGAAGATGGCCCTGCCATTGAATACTGGTCAACGCCAGACCCTTCAGATAATGAAGGAAATCGCAATCAGGTGATGGATAGTTACAGGCTGGTGCGTGATCATCTGGAAGTCAGAATCGCTGACCAGTTCCCGTT
Source organism: Kordiimonas sp. (assembly GCA_050289785.1). Classification (GTDB taxonomy): domain Bacteria; phylum Pseudomonadota; class Alphaproteobacteria; order Sphingomonadales; family Kordiimonadaceae; genus Kordiimonas. The sequence continues at coordinate 1,653 of JBNKGK010000340.1, read as the reverse complement.
TTAACGCCTCAAACTCACCTTCAAGGCTTTTTTCTAAGGTTTCTGATGGCCAACACCGACAAAATTGTTGCAATTTTTCCCCGGCACGGTCATGTATTGGCGCAATTAGTCGTCTTTTCGCTTTCTTGTGAAGCGGTTCCGGCCCACTGCCCCGGCCCAACCACCCCGAGTATATCTGCCGGGCTGTTGGGCCAGGGCAGTGGGCTGGCGATGCAACAAGACAGGAAATGATTGCCATGTTAAGGAGACATAATGGCTAAAGAAGAAGTTTTGGAAATGCGCGGCACAGTAACCGAACTGCTGCCGAATGCTATGTTCCGGGTGAAGCTTGAAAACGGTCACGAAATTCTCGGCCACACCGCTGGTAAAATGCGGAAAAACCGTATTCGTGTTCTTGCCGGTGACGATGTTCTTGTTGAACTGACCCCTTATGACCTGACCAAGGGTCGTATTACCTATCGCTTCAAATAAAGGCGTGGATGGGTTCGTGGCCCATGAGGCAGATAATGAACCAACGTCCAATGACAGCCAACAGGGGCAAGGCATGAAACCTGCCCTCATTCTGGCTTCCGCGTCTCCCCGCAGGCGAGACCTGCTGGCCCAGATAGGTATCACGCCAGACCATATTGTTCCCGCCGACCTGGATGAAACACCCCATAAAAACGAGCCTCCGAAAAGCTATGCAGAGCGGATAGCTGGCGAGAAGGCTGCAGCCATTGCGCCAAGCCACAACGGCTGCGTTATTCTGGCCGCGGATACTGTTGTGGCCTGTGGCCACCGCATTCTGCCCAAAGCCGAAGATGAAAAAACAGCACGCAGTTGCCTGCGCCTTCTCTCCGGCAGACGGCACCGGGTTATCTCTGGCATTTCTCTCGTGCGGGCAGACGGCACACAGCTCACCAAATCAGTCACCTCCACCGTCGCTTTCAAGGTGCTATCCCCCCAGGATATAGACACCTATATTGCCAGTGGGGAATGGCATGGCAAAGCTGGCGGCTATGCCATACAGGGGCTGGCAGCCGCTTATGTGCGCTTCCTTTCCGGCTCGTATAGCAATGTAGTGGGCCTGCCCCTTTTTGAAGTCTCTGGGTGGCTGCACGCCCATTTAAAATCGGAAAATCCCGCTTCATGAGCAAAACCTACCTGATAGAACCCGGCATCGGGTTATGGCGCAGTGCGCTTCTGGATACTGACGACCTGCCAGAGCAGCTCTTTTATCATGAAGACGCTCCTCTCAGCGCCCTTGATTGCATTTTTGATGCCCGGGTGACCAACCTTGACCATACGCTGGATATGGCCTTCCTCGATTTGGGAGAAGGCCGTTCAGGTGTTATGAATCTGCGCCGCGCCAAATTATTGGTGAAGGGGCAGGTAAACGGCATTGCTGACTGTGTGAACGAAGGTATGATGCTACGGGTGCAAGCGCTGGCCGAACCCAGTGCTCTCGAGGATAAAGCCATACCCGTCACCCCCCGGCCGCGGCTCACTGGCCGCTATGTTGTGGTGGAAACAGGTGGTGCCCGGCTTAATTTCTCCAAAGACCTGAAGCCTCATCATCTGAGCGCGCTCACAGCCCCACTGAAGCCGCTGGCGGCCAGTGCCGCCATCATTGTTCGGTCCCGTGCGGGAGCCGTTACCACTGAAGCAGTAATT
>JBNKGK010000339.1:0-3692 GCA_050289785.1 Kordiimonas sp. | reverse complement strand
CTCCAGCTATACAGCTGATGGCCTGAAGGTTCCCCGCCCGTTCTCTCGTTATCCACAGGAACCATCGCAAAAAAGCAGCTTGTTCTGTTAAAGCCTGCCAGGCACCCGATGACATAAAAAAGATTGCGGCAGGAAAACCATGTTCAATGGGGTTGCGGTCCCACGCCCTGAACACTTCATAGAAAACCTCTAAACTCAGCTCTCTCAAGGGCCTCATCGGGTCACTGAACAATAACACTTTGTTTTCATCCGTTAGCACCACAGCATAAGCAGGGTTTTCATCATGCTCTAGTTGCAACACGGCTTTCGGCTTATAAAGACCAGCGTGTTTACGCCGCATCTTGCCAATCAGTTCGTCTTCAAGTCGGCGGGAATCAGCCAGCATGCTTTCCGGGCGTCTGCGATACAAAAAACCCGCATCCGGCACACGCACCCCGGTGTAACCTGCCCCAAGCGCCGACAGCCAGAAATCCCAATCCTCGAACCCGAATTTCATCGTCTCATCATAATAGACACCAGAGCGGAAAACATCAGCACGCACCATGGAGCCTGCTTCCGAGACATTGCCCAGCAAATGTTTCAGTTTGCTGTAAACAGGGGCTGTTTCCCGAATATCATGGCCTTCGCTTCCCCAGGTTAATCCCATAAAAGCGATATCGGGATAGGCCCAGCCAATCGCCTCATCTTCCCCCAAGGCTTTCCTGTAATTCGCTAACGAACAGGGGGATATCCTGTTATCTGCATCCAAAAAGAAGATGGCATCCATATCCGGCGCCAAAGACAGCAGAAAACGCACACCAGCATTACGCGCCCCCGGCAAGCGGGTGTTTTCCTGCCGCAGATAATATAAAATGCCAGGATATTCCCGCATAAGGGCCTTCACTATTGCCGCCGTTTCCGGATAACGGCAACCATCATCCACCACAACAACTTTAATGGGCACATCAATCTGCTGCTCACAGGCGCTCATCACCGCCTCTGAGAGAAACTCAGGATGGCCATAGCCCGGTATAACAACCCCTATGGTGTCAGCTTTGCTCATCCTTTGTCTCTAATCAGCTATTTTATCTGATCGGGCGACACCGTCGTCCTCAGCATGCCTGATATAATTCAGGCTATACCAGCGGCACCAACCATAGCTAACAGAATCACTAAGCGGGCCCACCGCAAAAATCAGGTCACCTGTATTCGCCAGAGGCATATCCAGCTCCAAGGCCAGTCTGGCGGGGGTTTTGGCTTTCAACCTGCGCGCTGACCATAGATAGCCATCAGATATGCTGCCACCGGTATCGGCTGCCCTTTCTAATCTTCGTGCCTGTTCAAAAACCTTCTCAGCAATCTCTTTTTTATTCCCTTGTTCATCTGTCACCAAAATCAACACATAAAGGAAATCGGGGGCTGCGCTATGGGCTGTCTCAACCTGGCAGTTCAGGCTGGTCACACCTGCAGGTGCCCCCAGTGGCATAACAGCAGCCGAGAGTATGTCTGACAGAGGGTGTGTTTGAAGCGACCCCGTCTCATCACTGACCAACAAGGGGCTAAACCCAAGCTTTGCAGAAAGGTCAGACAGTGCAGCCCCTCCATGCAAAAACTCTATCCGTCCAAACAACTCCGGAAACTTAAAACTGGTAACACGCTGCATAGGGTAGATTTCAGCGGGAAGGATATAAGGTGCAACTGATATGCTCCCCTCTTCCACTGCAGAACCACACCTTCCAAGCATCTCATCAAAATCAGCTTCCGTAGCTGGCAAGCCATTAAAGAGGCGCAGTGCCAGCGTGTCACCCGCTTCGGTACCAAACCGATCAGCAAGAACAGAACTCAGCATAACGGCAGGCCCTAACTGCCCCTTATCATGCCAGCTTAGCTCGAGACAGGCATCTCCCACCACGCGTTCCACAGGCAAGGATATCTCCAGCTTATTCCACCCAGACACCAAATGATCATACCCAATGCACAGCTTTGCAAGCTCTGCCTGGTCGGCCACCCCAAGAAGGCGTATATCCATATGTCCGGCTTCAGGTGAAACGTGGTCTTTGACATCATCGGCAAAAAAGAGAGAAAGCGACACCAAAGCTGACGCATCAACAGGTATTTTTTGCAAAAAAATTGATGTGCAGATATCGTCTGGGCCTATTGCATTCGGCCCTACCTTCTTCAAAGAAGGTGGTAACTCCAATACCAAACTCTCAGTGCCAAAGCCAATACCCTGCATCATGCGTCTGGCTTTTTCCATGCCCAGCAACAGCTGCTCATTACGCTGCCGCAAATGCACAAGCTTCTTCTGGGCTTCCCCCAAATTGCCAGTGTTCTGGCCAGACTCAGCCAACAGCATATCAAGTAAAAAGGCCTGGCACCGGCGCAGGGCCAAAGGTCGCCATTTTTTATAAATATGGCTCAAAACTGGTGAATGGGGAGCCTGTTTATCAGCATAATACTGCCACTTTGCAGCAGCTTTTTCCTCTTTCCTTGTATGAATGATAGCTCTGAAACCAAGGCCTATACCAACAGGCTTTAATGAGGTTTCATCTGCCTTATCTTCCTCACCTATAGGATAGACAGTACCGCTCTCAGCAAGCGAAAGCACAGTACAGCTTGTTGGCAGAAAAGAGGCAAGGTCAGAACCAACACTTTCCCCCACCAAGACGACAAAAGGCTTGGCATAAAATAGCTCAAAGGCCTTCGGCGTTAGCTTCATATCCACCATAGGCTTTGCACCCCCTTCAGACAGACACCTTGTTAACAGGCGTTTAGCCTGTGGCTACATTAGCCTTTGAAGGTACGGAATGCAAAGCGTGTTATAGGTGTTGCCAGATACTGCAGCAAGGTTTTAGGTTCAGTGGTAATATAAACCTCAGCAAAATTTCCGGGCCACATATGGCTTCCATCCTGGTTTGCATCCAGCTGCACATGCCCAATATAATTGCCTGCCGGGTTACCCTCGCTTACAACCGAGTCGGCTGACAGATAAATCAGCGTGCCAGGAATGGGCGAGCGTGAACTTTCCTTATTGGATGGGAAAATCACTTTCACTGCCTGACCCACCTCGATCTGTTCAATATCCTTAAGCTGAATCATAGCTTCCACTGTCAACGTATCTTCCTTGGGGAAGATTTCCATTACCGCTTCACCGGGGTTGATAACGGCCCCCAGCGTACGTTTGGAAATACGGAAGACCACACCATCAGAGGGCGAGCGCACGACAGTACGCCTCATCGTATCAGCAAATCGTTCAATACGGCTTTCCATTTCGTTGAGGCTTTTCTGCAACTCAACCACGCCCTCATTGGCTTCCTTCAGATACGCCAGGCGCGTTTGCTTCTTTTCGTTATTCAGGCTGCGGATATTATTAAGGGATTTCTGATTGGCCAGCTCCACATTAGCAATTCGCGCCTCAAGTTCTGCCACCCTGCGCTCTGTGGCGTAAACAACCGTGCGCTTCATCAAGCCTTTTTCATGAAGCTCTCTATAATCATCCAGTTCCTTGTTATATAGCTCATTTTGTTTGTGATAAGCCTTGAGCACCTCATTATTGCCTACAATATCACCCTCTTCAGCCAGAATTTTGCTATCCAGAATCTCCTGCTTTGCGGCATAATAGCGTTTCAGTGCATCAAATTCTGATTTTTGGCTTGCAATCGCTTCCTGCACCCTCAGGTCATTCATTACAGATGAATGGATATTATCAGGAA
>JBNKGK010000338.1:0-3699 GCA_050289785.1 Kordiimonas sp. | reverse complement strand
CAGCCAATGCCACAAACTCCTCATCAGAGCCTTCAACTTTCTCCCTGGTGCTACCATTGTTCGTCACTACGGTTGGACGACGTGGGCGGCACTTCTGGCCTTTTTCTGCCCCTGAAGACACCCTTGGTATTTATGCTACTAACCTGGGGCAGCAGCAAACAGTTCACCTGTCGGATGGCAGTACCATGATTCTGAACACCAACACCCGTGTGTTGATTGATTTTTCAGACAAACGCCGGAGGGCTGTACTGGAGTATGGTGAGGCTTATTTTGATGTGGCGGCAGAAGGAGGCAGGCCCTTTACCGTTGCAGCGGGCCCGCAATCTGTCACGGTTCTGGGGACGCGCTTCAGTGTTTATAAAGCGGGGACAGACCTGGATGTGGGCGTGGTGGATGGCATGGTTGCTGTGCACCGAGCGGAAGATATCATAACCCCCAATACCGTGGCAGTGCAGTTAAAACCGGGCGAGAGGCAAGAGGGTAGGGCGCAGGCAGACCAGTATCGTATTGGCGCCGGTGTCAAGGTGTCTTTCAGCGGGGTGATTGGAACACAGACTGCCAGACTTTCAACCAGTATTATCCCGGAAATGGCAAAATACCCATATTGGCGCGGTGGCCAGATGCGCTTTGACCAGCAGCCCCTGTATCAGGTGGTGAAAGAGATTAACCGTTATACGGCGCGGAAGGTTCTGATAGAGGATAAAGCGGTGATGGACTTGCCCATCAGTGGCGTTTTCAACGTTCAGGAGGTGGAAAGTGCACTGGATAGCTTTGAGCTGGCCCTGCCTATCAGGATCACCCGTTTTTCTGACCGCATTGTGATCGAAGGCAGTCGAGGCTGAGCCAAAGATGACAAAAAACTTTGGGGTGGCGGGCAGGGCGGTGCGTTATAGTCAGTGAAGGCATTAATGGAATTTCCTTTGTTGCGACCTTCATCTGTCAAGCTATTCAGGGAGTATAAACACAATGACGTGCAGATATCAGAATCTTTATCGTTGTTTTCCCGCTATGGTGCTGGCCCCATTGCTCGCTATTACCAGTCCATCACTGGCGGAAGAAACAAAACTGATCACCATTCAGGCAAAACGGACAGACCAGGCCCTTCTGGATCTGGCAGAACAATCCGGTACACAGGTGGTGTTTTCACCGGAAATTGCCACAGGCTCTATGTCTGCGGCTGTGAGCGGGGCAGGCAGTGTGGCGGACGCGCTGAACATTCTGCTTTCCGGTACCGGCCTTGCGTATGAATTTACAGCCAGTAATGTGGTTGTGGTGACAAAAAAAACCAATGCAGGTCATGCCGGAGAAAGTGACACAAAGCAGGTTTTTGTGCTGGAAGAGATTGTGGTGACAGCGCAGCGGCGGGAACAGCTTTTGAAGGATGTTCCAATCAGCATTGCTGCGATCGGGTCTGAGGCTCTGAAAGCACAGCGTATCAGCGGTCTGGAAGATATTGGGCTAGCTGTGCCTGGGGTTGCGGTAGCAGACCAGGGAACCGGATATCGCAGGGTTAACATGAGAGGTATCGGTAACGTCTCTGGCTCCTCTCCACTTGTTGGTATTTATCTGGATGAGGTTTCGGTTACGGGGTTTTCATCTTTTATTCCGGATTTGCAGGTGTTTGATCTGGAGCGGGTGGAAGTGCTGAAAGGCCCGCAGGGCACGCTTTATGGGCAAGGGTCAGTTGGCGGTACAATCCGTTATATCACAAAAAAGCCTGTGCTGGATGCGTTTGAGGGGGCTATAGGTGTTTCTGCCTCCTTTACACAGGATGGTTCCCCCAGCCAGAAAATTGAGGGCATGGTGAACGTGCCGTTGGTAGAAGATGAATTTGCTTTGCGCATAACTGGCGTGTTTGAAAATAGCGGCGGTTGGATAGACCAGCCTGATGTATCCCAAAAGAATATCAACCATGAAGATATAGCGGATGTGCGGATCAAGGGGCTTTGGCATCCTTCCGACCCGCTTGAGGTTAGTGTCATGGCAAATATTCACCGAAATGATGCCGGGGCACCAAACACGGCTGAGGGCCCGAACGGGGATTTTATTCAAGCATTTGGATACCAGACGACACCGTCGTCAGAGGATGATTTTGACATCCTAAACCTGACAGTGAATTATGATTTTGGGGCTGCATCTCTGCTCAGTTCCTCCAGTTACTTCAAATCCTATAATCTTCAGGATAACCGTGGTGGATCATTGCCTGTTTCGCCAGCTCCAGAGCCAGAGCTTTATTACCTCATTAATCCGACTGAAGGGCGTACGGAGTTTTTTAATGAAGAAGTTCGCTTTACCACGTCAGGTGATGGGCCGTTTCAGGCCTCCGTTGGTGGTGTGTATCAGGATTTAACCCACAATAATGCGGGGTTGCAGTATTTAGGCTTGTTTGATGATCCCAGCCCTATTGGTATTGTATATGATGCAAATTATAAATTGAAGTCCTGGGCCATTTTTGGTGAATCCAGCCTGGAAATTACAGATTGGCTGGAAGCTGGGGCCGGGCTGCGTTATTTTGAAGATGACAGACAACAGACTGATCATGTTGCACAGACAGTGCAGCGGGATGTATTCACGTCACTCAGCCCGCGTTTTTATGTGTCTGTGAAGGCCAGTGATTCCCTCAATTTTTATGCCAGTGTGGCAAAAGGTTTCCGCAGTGGGGGTTTTAATGTCAGAGGTCGCCCACCCTATAACCCTGAGAGTGTATGGACTTATGAAGCAGGGACAAAATTCACCGCGATGGATAGTCGGCTGAGCGGGGAATTTTCTTTCTTTTATAGTAAGTATAGGGGCTTTCAGATTAATGGCCTTACCGTGATTGATGGTTTACCGCTTGCCAGCATTTCCAATGCGGGTAGTGCTGAAATCAAAGGGGTTGATGGTCGACTGAGCTGGCAGATAGATGAACAGCACTCCATTGAGATTGGGGGCAATTATGTGGACACCGAGGTTGTCGCCATTAATGCCCTGTCAGCCAGTCACCAGGTGGGTGACCCCCTGGATCTGGTTTCAAACTATCAGTTTTATGTGTCGTTTGTTCGGGAATATGAGTTACTGGCGCGGCCAGGCTCTCTGAGGGTGGATTACAGCCAGCAGGGCCCATCCTATTGGCGGCTGCGTAATATTGGTCCGCACTTTGTTGCTAAGTCTGACACGATCAATATGTTGAACTTTAATGCCACGTGGGATTGCAGTGAAACAGTAAGCCTTGGCTTTTTTGGGAAAAACCTTCTGAATGATCGTGGTTATCTGGATGCCTTCAGAATCAATGGGGATGGTGCCCGCGCACGGCCGCGAACCTTTGGTGTTCAGGCCAATGTGAGATTCTAAACATTATAGAACAAGGCAGCCCTACGGGCTGCCTTGTCTTTGCAGGGTGGGAAACAAGATTTCCTTGCCTGAGCCATATGCATGACTACCGCAAACAGCGGGGAATTAAACTCGAAAGAGATGAAACGTTTTATCATAAAAAAAACGGAGAGTTACGATGAATGAGATGAGAAAACCGAATGATAGCGCATTAAATATATCAGCCAGATACGAGCGGGCACGGGGGTTATTGCAGGGTAGTTATAACAAGAATGTCGTCTTCAATGATATTGTATTGCCTGTGTGGATAGAAGGGGCAGACAGTTTCTTTTATGTACGGCATACGCGGGACACGCAGGAATATCGTCTGGTAGATGCAGCAGTGGGCAG
>JBNKGK010000337.1:0-3707 GCA_050289785.1 Kordiimonas sp. | reverse complement strand
AGATTCCCGTTTAACCGTCAATGATGCATTGGATGAAACGGTCGCCCGACTTGAACTGGGGGATGATAATAATCTTTTGTACTTGGCAGGCATGTTAGGTGTTGTCTTTCTTGCAATGTTGGGCGGGGGCTATGTCTGGTTCCGGGCGTGGCGGGGGCGAAAAAGTAGCAGTGGTGTGCGTACGCGCGAAGCTGGTCCCGTGTTTACGCGTACCTCTACTGCCGCAACAAGTGCGGCTAAAAATATGTTGGTGGCAGAGAGTAAACGGGTGATGCCCCATGTTTATAAACATCCGTCAGGGGTGTATATTGCTCAGGGTAAACTTGGGAAACGTCGTTTCTTTAAATCACTGTTTTGGGCGGCAGCTTATGCCAATCTGGGCTGGAAACTATTCCAGACCCATGCACCTAAACCGATTTCTTCTGCTGAAGCGGCAGACATAACCGACCCACAATAAGACATTATTGCATTTTGGGGCTAAAATCAGGCTTGCCGAAATAGTAGCCCTGACCAAAGTTGACGCCGAGGCTTTTCAGGGTTTTTGCCTGTTCTTTATTTTCAACATGTTCTGCGATGGTCTGGATATTCAGGTCCTGACACAGGCGAACAATGGATGTGAGAAACGTTGGTTTTTTGCCCGTCTGATTCAGGTCCTTTATGTAGGAACCGTCTATTTTGACATAATCGACATTAAAGGCTCGCAGGTAATGATAGCCTGCCGCCCCACTACCAAAATCATCTAGAGATATTTTATATCCCAGGTCTTTTATACCTGAGAGGATGGTTTCCACCTTTTCCAGTTCTGTTATGGCGGAGGTTTCCGTCAGCTCGAGAATGACTGAATGAGCAATATCCCTGTTGCGCTTTAAAGCGGCTGTCAGGGCCTGGGCATGTTCATTGCTCTCAAGTGTTCGGCCTGAAATGTTTAATCCGAGCTTCAATGGTGTACCCAGCTTTTTCATCTTCCTGATATAATCGATGGCCTTATGGCAAAGGGCCAGATCAAATTCTTCAATGATACCCACCTGTTCCGCAAAACGGATGATCTCAGCGGGTGTTCGCTCGTCAGTGCCCGCATCAAACCGGCTGAGGACTTCATGATGATGAATGTCAGAATCAGATAAAGAAACCACAGGCTGGAAACTGATTTTAAAGTTTCCCGTTTCTATCATGGAGCGAATGTTCATCACCTGATATTGCGCTTCCCGTGCCATGGTTTCATAGGCGGATGACAGCCGGTCAAAAGAGAGATCCTTGGGGTTCTCACAAAATTTGGCCAGGGCATAAGATAAGGTTCTTAATATCTGGTCGTCCGTAATTTGCGCTGCATCAGAGGCCAGCGTTGTGTATGTGGTCTTCAAGGTTACGTTGGGGTCCACCTTTTGTATGGCTTTGCCAATTTGGACACCATCTGCCTTGGTGCGGTGCATGAAGGCAAAATGTTTGTCGCTTATTTGCCCGGCCAGTTCCCCGTCAACCGAGAGTGTTTTCAAATGGGCCGAGACCTTGTTCAAAAGAGTGAGCATGTATTGAGAGCCGAATTTCTTCTGGGCATCATCAAGGCCGTTAACTTCTAAGGCTGTGAGATAAAGATTATTATTGGGTGGGTTGTGCTGCATCGTTTTGGCAGCCAGTTCCATAAAGCTTTCCTGTGTTAACAGGCCCGTGTCGGGTGAAACATCGTCAGAACCGGCGCTATTGCCCAGGGGCGCGGCTCTCAACGCCAGGAAAATACGTTCCTCTTTATCGGGCATGCGCAGCGCAAACAATCGTAGTGGCTGAACCCTGCCATTATCCAAATGAAAGCGCATAGGTAGGGGCCCGATACGGCCTTTATATTTCAGGTGTAACAAGAGCGCGATTAAAACATCTTTGTCATCTGGGTCAATATAGTCAAACAGAGAGGTACCTTTTAGCGGTTTGCTGCCGAACCGCTCAACAGCGCCACTTTCAAAAAGAATATTTCCGTCAGTATCAATTTCAAAAAATATTTCAGCAGCAGCAAAGGCAAACGCTACAAAGCGCTCTCGTTCTTTTTTTAAGTCTTCTATCACGCCTGAAATTATCCTACAGAAACTGCCTCGAGCACCAGTTTTAAAAGTCTATCATTGATACCCACTTGTGCATACAAAAGGTAAATAAATTCCCTATAGATGGAATTATTTTCAATTTATATGTGCTTCACTATCTTAAGTGATGCAGAACTGAACCGCCAATAATTGTTAAAACGGTTTTCGCTTGCCGAATATCAGCTGGGTTATCCTGCATCAAGTCTGCATTAAAAGCGGTGAGGTCAGCAGCTTTTCCGACTTCAATGCTGCCAAGCTCCCTTTCCTGAAAACTAGCATAGGCACCCCATAATGTGAACATCTTGAGAAGAGATGATCTATCACTATGTTCTGAACTTTCATTTGTTGCCATAAGCGCAGCATGAAAGAGTTGTTGGGGCGTATATGCGGTATTACCTGAGCCAATGGTGACCCTGCCCGCAGATAAAAGTGTTTCCATCAGGTTTTTCTGGCCTGGCTCAGCTATGGTGGTAAAGGGTGGGGTCAGGGTTGGTAGGACTCCTAGTGAGGTCATCTGATACACTGCTTCTTCCGTTAGATTAAGCGGATTAGTCATTCGCCAGCGCGGCACCAGAACCGCTCTCTCGATCTCAGGCACTGTGTTAAAAGCTTCTCTGTAAAGAGTGAGGCCAGCCGCACTATCCATGTTTGCGAGATTGACTTGGCTGCCGGTATATAAGGCTTCTTGCAATGTAGTGAGGATATTATCCGTTACGCTGATTCCATTGAGATAAATCATGCGCTTCGCAGGCATGTCATTCCCTGTGTCATTGGAGAGACCTAACTCCGATGGTGTTTCGTTCCGGCTATTGATGGCCTTATCAGTCAACAGGATTGTCCATCCACTTGCCTGTAGAAAGCGTGTGGTAGAAACAAGATGTTGTGCCTTGGTTTCAGGGGAAATCAGCGCGCTGAAATCGGCTTTGTAAAGGCCAGTAATCAGGCCAGTTAGCTCATTCAGGGCGTTTTTATGGAATGTTAGTCGCGCACTGTTCTGCTGTAAGTGTAGGAGAAGATCAAGGGCGTAGCTGTTGACCACAGCTGTTTGCCCGTCTTTATGCCACCATATGATGGGAATGGTTTGGCTGATCAAATCCAGATCCCATCTAGAAGGGAGACGCTTCTCTCTCCAGTTTTCTTCATTCCATCCGTTGCCGATAATATAAGGGGCTTGGTAGCTTGCTAGCCAGCCTCTGATATGGACAATCGTGTTTTTCAGGGATTGGTATGAAGACAGGGGTAACTCTAGTGTCTCGCCGGAGGGCAGGTAGGTGTTAATGAAGCCGGGAAAAGCGGTAGCACCACTGAGGTCAATCACTTGTGTATTATCATCGATATAGGATGCAGCATCGTTTTTCTTGCCTAGCCAGATATAGCGCCCTTTTTTGATCGCTGCCGCTTCTGTAATCGGATTTGCATCATCTGCTGTGTATATAGTGCCACCTGTTATCAGAATGTCAGCTGCGGTGTTAGCTGGAGTAACGGGAAGCTGCACCTCAGGGTTTTGTGCGCTTGCCACACTGCTCCAAAAAGATAGAAAGACAAATAGGTAAAGGTAGCGCATCCATTTTCTCCTGATCGGCAGACCATGCGATGCCTGAGAGTATACTGTCAAGTTGATTGGCTTGCATCTTACCC
>JBNKGK010000336.1:0-3707 GCA_050289785.1 Kordiimonas sp. | reverse complement strand
AGGTTGCGGAGAAGGAAAGCTCTGCCAAGAGCTACTTTATTTCGCGTATCAGCCAGGATTTGCGTGTGACTATTGATACAATCATTGGCTTTGCAGAAATTATGCAGAAGAATGATTGCTCTGCTGACCAAGTGAAGGATTATGCAGGCCAGATTTATGCCAGTGGTTATGATGTGAAAGGGCTGCTTGAGGACCTTCTGGTTTTAAGTCAGTTTGATCAGGTTAAAAGTCCGTTTACGGCTGATTACTATCTTGTCCGGGATGTGCTCAGTGAAGCCGCTGGGGCCACACAATTTAGCATTAACAGCAAAAAGCTGCGGTTGGATGGTTCGGGTGTCAACGCGGACAGTGAAATTTATGCTGATAAAAAGGCAATACGGCGTGTTATCGTGAACATGATCAAGTTGGCTGTGCGTCACGCAAAAGCAGGCTCCTCACTTTATGTTGCTCATGCCCGTAATGGCAAGGGGTCCTTTATCAGAATTCAATATTCTGGCATGCCCGTGGTTCGTAAAGACGAAGAAACAGGTTCTAAAGAAAGCAGGTTTCAGGAGCTCTATGCCAGTGGCGGGGATATTGAACTCATTTTATCAATGGTTGACGCCTATACGATACTTCATAACGGCACATTTTCTGTGGAATCAGAAAATGAAGAGGCAGCACTAGTGTTATTTTTCCCTGAGAAACAAATAGAGGTTGAAGCGGTCAGTGCGTGATTCAGCATAGGGGTAGTATGCCGTGATGGCGAAGAGGATGAACAAATTTGAGTGGGTTTCAGCTTTTGCTCATAAGCTGCATAGCCCGAAGACTGCATGGGTTATCCTGATTTTTGGTCTTATCATCACAGGGGCTGCCTGGTATGTGTCCAGCAATTTTGTGCAGGAAAGAGCGAGAGACCGTTTTGCTGACCATGTGGAAGACTTGGAGCAGGCCCTGCTGAACCGCATGAATGTTTATGAGCAGCTTTTGTGGAGTGGTGTGGGCCTTTTCTCTGCGTCAGAGCATGTGTCACGGGAGGAATGGAGGGATTATGTAGTTGCCCTTCAGATTGATAAACATTGGCCGGGCATTCAGGGTATGGGCTATGCCATTCCTTTGAAGCCAGAAGAGGTAGAAGCCCATGAAGCCAGCGTGCGGGCTGAAGGTTTCCCCGATTATGCCATCAAGCCTGCGGGGCCACGGTCAGAGTATAGCAGTATTGTTTATCTGGAACCTTTTGATTGGCGCAACCAAAGGGCCTTTGGTTATGATATGTGGTCTAATGAAATGCGCCGGGCTGCCATGGCAAGAGCACGGGATACGGGCGAAGCCTCAACCTCTGGCCTGATTACGCTGGTGCAGGAGACCGATAAAGACGTTCAGCGCGGCTTCCTCACTTATGTGCCTTTTTATGAGAAGGGAATGCCTACCGGCACGGTGGAAGAACGCCGGGCGGCTTTCAAAGGCTGGGTCTATAGCCCGTTTCGCATGGGTGACCTGATGAAAGCCTCGCTAGGGGGCCAAAGCCGTAATTTGCATTTCCAGATATTTGATGGCGACAGCATGGAACCGGAAGCCATGCTGTATGATAGCTTCTTGACCCGCCCGGATAATTTTACACCAAGATTCAGGGCAACACGTACTGTGGAATTGCAAGGTAGATACTGGACCCTTTTCTTTGAACAATCAGATCAGGCTGTTACAGGGTATGAACACGAGGTGCCTAATTTTATCGCCATCGGCGGCCTCGTCATTGATATTTTTCTTTTTTATATCATCACCTCTATGGCGTATCTGCAGCGCCGCGCTGAACATATCGCTGAAGGTATGACGGATGATTATAAAAAATCGCTGGAGTTATTGCTTGCTAGTGAGGAACGATTTGCGCTGGCTACACAAGGTTCCAGTGTGGGTATTTGGGATTGGAAAAATGTTGAGCAGAATGATGAATATTGGTCTCCACAATTCTACAAGCTTCTAGGCTATAAGCCCGGAGAAATTGACGCCAACCTTGATAGCTTTACTGATCTTCTGTACCCCGATGACAGGGAAAAAACATTTGGTGCGGTTGAAGAGCATTTCAAAAATAAAACACCTTTCAATGTGGAATATAGGCTGCGTCATAAATCAGGTGCCTACAGGTGGTTCTTGGGGACAGCTCAGGCCTCATGGAATTCTCACGGTGAAGCCGTTAGGATGGTGGGGTCCATTCAGGATATTCATGACCGTAAAATTGCCCAGAACCAGTTAAGGGAACATGTTGATGAACTCGCGCGTTCCAATGCAGATCTGGAACAGTTCGCCTATATTGCTTCCCATGATTTGAAGGCCCCTCTTCGGGGAATTGCCAATTTGGTAGAGTGGATTGAGGAAAATATAGAAGAAACAGCAGATCAGGAAACCCGGTCCTATATGGACCTGTTGAAAAAGCGTGTGGAGCGGATGGATTCTCTTCTTGATGGGCTTTTGAAATATTGCCGGGCTGGCAATGAAAGCCTGAGTACAGAGAAAATCAGCCTCAACCAGACACTCGATAAAATAACAGATATGCTGGGCTGCCTGGAGCGGGGGTTTGACGTTCATTATAACCTGCCCCCTATTGTTGCTGTGCCTATGGAAATTGAAATGATTTTCCATAACCTTATCGGCAACGCCGTCAAGCATCATGACAAAAAAAATGGGCGTGTCGTTATTACCTGTACGGAGGAAGGGAAAGGCTATCTTTTCTCTGTTTGGGATGATGGCCCGGGCATTCCGTTGGGCATGCATGATAAGGTCTTTGGTATTTTTCAGACACTTAATCGACGAGATCAGGTTGAAGGCAGTGGCATTGGCCTTGCCATCGTGAAAAAGGTGATTGAGCGGCGTGGCGGCAATATCTGGATAGAGCGAACTGATGAGGAACGGGGAACAGAAATACGCTTTACCCTGCCAACCGTGAAATATGAAGTTCAGAAATCAGGGTTGGTAGCATAAGAAGGTGGGGTGCAAATGAGCAATAAAGTGCATTTTTTGCTTGTTGAAGATGATGATATAGACATCATGGCCATGAAAAGGCTGATGCAAAAGGCAGGCATGGATAATGAGGTTCATGTAGCCCATAATGGCTTTGAGGCACTTGCCATGTTACGGGGTGAGGCCGGGGCAAAAGCGATACCGCGCCCTTTCATTATCCTGCTGGATCTGAACATGCCACAGATGAATGGTCTTGAATTTCTGAATGAAGTGCGCCGAGATGAAACTCTGCATGATAGTATCGTGTTTATCATTACCACATCGAATGACCCCGTTGATATTAAGTCAGCCTATGAGAAAAACATCGCAGGCTATATTGTGAAAACTGGGTCGAAACAGGGGTTTGAACGGTCTATTCACATGTTGGCTGAATATCAGAGCACGGTGTGCTTGCCTCCGGCAAATACCGGGATGCCCATATAGGCAAGAAATTTAATGAAAAGGGAGCCAGCGGTGAGCACCGTGCCCCAGGTTGTGGCTATCATCAGGGCGGCACAGAACAGGCGGGCTGGCCAGGTCAGGAACTCTGCATACAAAGGTAAATCAGTTAGCCCGAAGAGGTGAAACAGATCACCTGCAGCCACCAGATAGCAGAGCGTGGCTGTGCCCGCGAGAAACGGGCAAACCAGCAAATAATCCCGCCAGCGCACATAACCTGTGCTGATCTCATCACGCATCAGGATAAGCGGGAATATTCCCAATAAAATTGATAT
>JBNKGK010000335.1:0-3722 GCA_050289785.1 Kordiimonas sp. | reverse complement strand
GAAAGGGAAGGCAAATGCCTTCCCTTTCCGCTTTCTATAACCTTGTGATTAAACGTCCATGGTCACAGTGGCCATTGTCGCGAGGTCTAGCCCTGCAAGGAAGATGGTGGAGCCGTCCCCTGTATCCACCAGCACTCCGGCTTCGCCGTCCACTATGGTTTCAGTGCTGGCAGCCAGCACATCATCGATTGTAGTGAAATCTGTTGCTGTTTCTGTCAGCACCAGCGTGTCCTCTGTGGCATCAAAATCTGTCACCACATCAACACCGTGCCCTGCCGCGAAGAAGAACGTATCAGCCCCTTCACCGCCGGACAGCGTATCATCACCAGCACCACCAAACAGACGATCAGCCCCTTCGTCACCGTTCAGGCTATCCGCTCCGGCACCGCCAAAGAGCGTGTCATCACCGGCACCGCCGCTGACTGTATCATCCCCTTTGGAGGCAAAAACAATATCATTGCCCGCACCGGCATCCACAGTGTCATTGCCTTCGTCCGAGCCTGCAAACACAGTGTCATCGCCGTCGCTGGCATCAATATCATCATTGCCAGCCCCGCCACCGAGAATATCATCCCCGCCAGCGCCGTACAGGCTGTCATCCCCATCGCCTGCCCACAAAATGTTGCTTGATGTATCTGTGCCCACGGCTTCATCATCATCAAACTCGCCGTCTTCATCCGTGTCTGACCAACTGCCTGCCAGCATGATATCATTGCCTGCCCCACCAAAGAGGATGTCACGGCCTTCACCCTCTGATGTATCGCCGGGCTTATGATCACCGATCAGGAAATCATTACCAACGCCGCCGCCCAGGATGTCGTCTCCGCTGCCGCCAGAGAAGCGGTCGTCACTATCATCTTTGGCGCCAGCAAAAATAACGTCATGGCCTTCACCGCCATCAATTGTATCTGCCCCTTCGCCCCCTGTCAGGAAACGGCCTTTCTCGGTAGCGGGGTTATCACCGGTACTATCGTCATCCTCATCAGAGCCTTCACTACCTTCATGATCCTCTTCTTCGTCTTCGTCTTCTTCGCCTTCTTCGTCTTCGTCATGCTCCTCTTCATCAAAAATGAAATCATCCTCAGAGAGATCAGCCTCCGTCACGCCTTCAAGGATGAGCCGGCTACCATTTTCAAATTCAACGACAAAATCACCCTCTACTTCTGTAGAAGCAGCAAGGAGCTCCTCAAAAGAATGAATATCTTCCAGTTTGATCTTATCGCCCTCTTCGGCATTAAAATCGGTAATGGTGATTGAGGAAGGGCCATACCCCGAGAACAGATCGTCACCGTTCCCGCCAGAAAGCGTATCATCGCCGTGGCCTCCAATCAGTGTATCACTGCCATCACCACCTGAAAGCAGGTCATCGCCGTGTTCCCCTTTCAGGAGGTCGTTGCCGCTGCCGCCGTCAAGCGTGTCGGCCCCGTGGCCACCAATCAATCTGTCGTCGCCCTCATCACCGGATAGATGGTCATCACCGTGCTGGCCTCTCAGGTCATCATCATCATTGCCGCCGATAAGCGTATCGGCCCCATGACCACCATCCAGCCTGTCATCTCCGTCGCCACCTTCCAGGGAGTCATCGCCTTTTTTGCCCTGAAGCCTGTCTCTGTCAGCTCCACCGATCAATATATCATCTTCATCATTGCCTGATTGAGTATTTGCTGCATTACTCATTGTGTCTCTCCATTATGAAGTGCCTGAATTATTCAATGATTTTTATTGTCATCTCTTCGCCATACGTGCCTATGCCGGACAATGGGAAGAAAATGTGGCGCAATCATGCAGCAAATGTGGCCAAAAATTGAAATCATGATCTGGTATTTATGAAATATTTAGTAAATATTACCAATTATACAAATTTAGTAGAAATGAAAGTTTCTTCTGGCCCCTCAAGAAAATGTGACACGAAGTGACACACAATTTTGCTGAAAATCTTTAAAACTGATTTCCGACAGATCCCCAGAGGGGATTATCACACAGCAGAGGAGAGAAACGTGGGTTTGAAACAACTAATGATAACAGCCCTGGCCACAGCCAGCCTGTTCACCAGCCCGGCACTCACCGACGGCCATAAAGATGCTGTCTGGAAAGCCGTGCATGAAAACAGTTTCCGCACAGAGGCAGACACTGTGCGTGATATTTACCGCCACCCTGTTGAGACCCTGCGCTTTTTCGATATCACAGAAACATCCACATTGGCGGAAGTGAACCCCGGTGGTGGCTGGTACAGCCGCATCCTCGCCCCTCTTGTGAAAGAAAAAGGCCGTTATGTGGGGCTGGAACATCACCCCGATCTATACGCGAGCATGGAAGACTATGCCCGCAGGCTGGCCGCTTTTCCTGAAAAAGTGGCCGCAGATAAAGCCCTCTATGGCCCTCGCGCTGTTGGCACATGGATACCCGCCAAAGAGGGTCTGCCAACTGAAGCCGGGTCTATAGATGTCATTTTTGTTGCCCGCGCCATGCATAACTGGGTGAACCGTGATTTTCTGGATCGTGGGCTTGAGCAGGCCTGGCAGCTTCTGAAAGACGGCGGTGTGCTGGGAGTGGTGCAACACCGCATCCCGGAAAGCTTTGACGCAGACAGGAAAAAAGCTGCGAGCCAGGGCCGCTGGAAACAGGCTGACCTGATCAGCGCGATTGAAGCCCACGGGTTCAAGCTGGTCGCCAGTTCTGAAATCAACGCCAACCCCAAAGATGTCTATGAATATGAAAGAGGCGTCTGGACCCTGCCCCCCGTTCTGGCCCTAGCTGAAAAAGACCGGGCAAAGTATGAGGCCATTGGTGAATCTGATCGCATGACCCTAAAATTTGTGAAGGTGCCCCGCTAGGCGCTCTTCCAGAATGACACTTTAGGGACTTTGAACACAACGGGCCTCTCCTTTTCTTAACTGGTCCTCAAGAAAATGTTACCCAAGTTCAGCGCCACTTTGCCTTGAAAGGGTGTAGAACAGCCATAGATCGATAAAGAGGACATATTAGGAAGGCCCTGCCATGATTACGCTCTACACATCACCCACGCCAAACGGCCATAAAGTTTCTATCATGCTTGAGGAAATGGGGCTGGATTATAAAGTGCACGCCATTAACCTTGGCAGCAAGGAACAGAAAGAAGACTGGTTCCTCAAGATCAACCCCAATGGCCGTATCCCCGCGATTGTGGACCATGACAATGGCGATTTCCCGGTTTTTGAATCTGGTGCCATCATGCTGTATCTGGCAGAAAAAACCGGCAAGCTTATCCCCTCAGACCCGGATGGTCGCTGGCGTGCCATTCAGTGGCTGATGTTCCAGATGGGCGGTGTTGGCCCCATGCAGGGTCAGGCCAATGTGTTTTATCGTTACTTCCCAGAGAAGCTACCCAGTGCAATTGACCGCTACCAGAATGAAACCCGCCGCCTTTATGAGGTGCTGGATGCCCGCCTTGGCGAAAGCGAATTTCTGGCAGGGCCAGACTATTCCATCGCCGATATCGCCAACTGGTGCTGGGTGCGTATTCATGAATGGTCTGGCGTTGATGTCACAGGGCTGGATAACCTGCTGCGCTGGAAACAGGCGATATCAGAGCGCCCTGCCACGAGCCGCGGCCTGAACGTGCCCCCCCTCAAGGAAGAAGAAAAGTCAGACCCTAAAAAGGCCGTGGAATCCGCCCAGAAAACGCTGCAGCTTTAAGCTCCCCCCTTCGGCATCCCGGACCCGATGCTAGCGTCGTCAGGTCC
>JBNKGK010000334.1:0-3739 GCA_050289785.1 Kordiimonas sp. | reverse complement strand
ATAAAAGCCCAGCCGAATGACATGGCACCAGAAGTTCAGCCCCAAAGCCAAAGCGGCAAAGAATACCCTGCCAGAAATCTGCTGTTTCGTATAGCACGCGGTCTGATGGTGGATAAGCTGCGGTGGCGCCGCGCACACAGCACAAACCAGCATGAGAATATCAGCGAGGCACGCCTTGTGGGCGACAGCCCGTCGCCTGATCAGGTGCTGGTGAGCCGGCAGATGCTGGAGGCCTTTCATCAGAAGCTGGAGAGCTTGCCGCCCCGCGCCAAGGAGGTGTTTGTACTTCACCGCATACACCATCTCTCGCAAAAGCAGGTGGCTGCAAAGCTGGATATATCCGTACGCACGGTAGAAAAACATATGACGGTCGCTGTGCAGCGGCTCGGCAAAACAATGAGAGACCTGTGATGACAAATGTAACACAAAATATCATGCCACAGGATTTTGATGATCTGGATGAAGCGGCCATTCGCTGGCATAGCAGGCTCACCTATGGGGAGCCGGATGAGCAGACAAAAACAGAATTTGCCACCTGGCTGCAGCAAAGCGCTGAAAATGCGCAGAAATACCAAAGGGTGCAGGCCTTCATGCAGGTGAGCAGTGTTTTCACAAACCATGATTATTTAAAAGAGCAATATCGTGATCTGCCGAGCCAGATTGCCGTGCGTGAAAACCATGCAGGCCAGCCCGCACGGCTGCGGTTTTTCGCTTTGGGGCCTGTGTTGGCCATGTTGTTATTTGTTTTTGCGGGTGCCGCCTATTGGGGTGTGCCCTGGTTTTTAAACAGGAATGTTTATGCGGCGGCAGTGGGTGAGCATAAAGATGTTGTGCTGGCAGATGGCTCGCAGCTTTTGTTAAACACCAATACCATCCTGAAAGTAGAATATTCTGATACACAGCGTTTGATCAGCCTTGGGCAGGGGCAGGCACGCTTTGTTGTTGCGCCGGATACAGCCAGGCCTTTCAAGGTACAGGTGCGGGACGGCGTGGTGACAGCGCTGGGCACTGAATTTGATGTTTACCTCAAAGAGACAGAAACACAGGTAAGTTTGCTTTCAGGCCGCGTGAAAGTGGATGCGGACAAAGTGGCGCAGCCCGCTATTTTGACTGCAGAGGCCGATAAAATGGTGCGCCAGATCAGTATGTCTGGCACTGGGCTCTCTCATGTGAAAATGGCTGACAGGGCGCAGGTGGATGCCTGGCGCCATGGCAAGTTTATTTTGAAGGATGAGCCTTTATCGCGTCTGGTGGCTGAGGTTAATCGGTATTCCAGCAAACGCATTGTACTGGCCTCTGATGAGCTGGGCGAGGAAATTATCGGGGGCATGTTTCCCACCGAAACAGAAGCGGCTTTGGTGATCATCAAAGATTATTTTGCTCTGCAGGAAAGTGTTAACGAACAGGGTGATATTATCCTTTCGCCAGTGAAACAGGGTAGATCCTGACGTGATGAAATTTTTTTTGATAATTGACTACGTGATTTACCTCTTCGGAACGGTTCTTCCCCCACAGCAGTTTTGTGCTGTGTGAGCCGATCAGGAAATCGGCATATCCGGGGAGATATAATATGAAACCATCTATCACCAACTCATCACTTCTTAAGGCCGCGCTATTTGCTTCCGTGAGCATGGCCAGCTGTATTGTGGCTTCGAATGCGTCTTCTGCACAGGCAGAAGCAGAAGTGAATATCAGTTCACAGGAGCTGGGCACAGCGCTTAAATCATTGGCGCAGCAACGCGGCATCAATGTTATTTTTCGCGCTGGTATGGTGTCTGGCCACAGCAGTAATCCGGTGGCAGGTAACTACACCACCGAAGAGGCGCTTAAGCAAATTCTGATGGGGACAGGCCTCACCTACGAAATTGGCGGCCGTGGCGACATTTATATCCGCGAGGACAAGGCGGGCAAGCGGCTTAGCATGAATGCCTATGATGGAGCACCAGACAATAATGCAGAGGTGGAAGAGGAAAATACCTTTGTCCTTGAGGAGATTATTGTAACGGCGACCCGCCGGGCCGAAAGTTTGCAGGATGTCGGTCTAGCGATTTCTGCACTTGGTACTGCAGATATGGAACGGCAGGGGATTGAAAATTTTACCGATTTTGCTCGCCAGTTACCTGGTGTTGTAATGATGGATAGTATCAAGCATGCAGGTAGATTCACAATTAGAGGGCTACAGGCCAGCACGACAACATCCGGCTATAGTGGGAAGCAGGTTTCAGTTTATGTGGATGATGTGCCTGTTACCAGTTTGGGGATCGTCACTCCAGATATGCGACTGTATGACATGGATCGTGTTGAAGTGCTTCGCGGCCCTCAAGGAACTTTATTTGGTTCAAGTTCAATGGGTGGGGCGGTTCGTCTTATTACAAACAGGCCAGATACAACCGGTTTTGATGCTTCTACGAGCGTAGATTTTGGCCTGACCGGGGATGATTCTTTCCGCCAACGTTTCAATGTTATGGTGAATGCGCCTTTGGTGCAAGACCAGCTGGCTCTTCGTCTGGTTGGATATTACCGTGATGAAGAGGGCTATCTTGAAAACATAGGAACAAATACGAAAAATTCTGACAGTAATGAGGACTGGGGTGCACGTGCTGCGGTGCGATGGGTACCTTCGGATCGGCTGACTATTGATCTTAAAGGAATGTGGGATAGTAGCAGAGTGAAGGATATGAGTGTTTTCGACCCAAGTTTGGGCAAACATGTCAGGCATTCAGACTGGAATGATAGATGGGTAATCGATTCTTCCCAGTATAGTTTATCTCTGGAATATGAATTTGATTGGGGCACATTGGTCTCAAATTCCAGTTTAGCCAAAATTGATCGGTATTTTATTCTGGCCCTAGATAATATTGTTTTAGCGGGCGGAGCAATTCCAGCCGGTTTCTTTTCATCAGAAATTGTTGATACGGCGATACAAGAGGTCCGTCTGGTCTCAAATTCAAATGAAAAGATGGATTGGGTGTTAGGAGGCTTTTATCTGGACCAGGATAGAGACGCCCCTGATGGGGCTGGTCTCATGACAACCCAGGCTTCTATCGATGGCCTTAATATTACGGGGCTACCTCTAAGCATTGCACCGCAAAGTTACAATATTTCGCAAAGCTTTGGTTCATTTCAATCCAAGGAGGCTGCTGTATATGGTGAACTTTCCTGGCATTTTACTGACTCTCTGAAGCTGACAGGCGGTTTGAGATATACCCGGTCAAAATTAGTGCAGCAGGGTAGCCGGGATGGTTTTTCCGCAACTGGCTCCGTAATTGGCGCTGTTTTGGGCGGAGGCAATACGGCGATTGATATTGCCCAATTGACTACTTCAGCAGCCCCTCTGGTGGACACTGGGTATCAAAATAAATTAACTAAAAAGGCCAGTCTGACTTGGCAGCCAACTGAGGATCAAACTTATTATGTGTTAGCTTCAGAGGGGTTCAGGTTGCCAATCTCTAATGCTGCTTCTTTAAGGAATGGAGGAAGAAGTGAATTTGATCCAAATGATCCTATTGTCATTCCCGCCGGGGCTAGTTCTGACTCATTATGGAATTATGAACTTGGGGCCAAAACAACATGGCTGGATGGTCGCTTAACAGCAAATGTGGCTGGTTACTATATTAAATGGTCAAACATGCAATTGCCATTAACCCGTCTGAGTGATACTGCATCATTTGTTGGCAATGTGGGCGAGGCGGTTTCAAAAGGTATAGAGGCGGAGCTGCGGGCAAGGCCAAATGATGCT
>JBNKGK010000333.1:0-3762 GCA_050289785.1 Kordiimonas sp. | reverse complement strand
TGTGTGAACAGGTGGAAAATAGCCGCACCGTAAGCTGAAACGCCAAGTGCGAAGAACATATAGCCAAGCTGTGAACAGGTTGAATAAGCAATCACGCGCTTGATGTCATTCTGAACAAGGCCAACACTCGCAGCGAAGAAGGCTGTTGCCGCCCCCACAATAGTGACCACATGCAAAGCATCCGGTGAGTATTGGAACACAGGGCTGAAGCGCGCAACAAGGAATACCCCCGCTGTCACCATCGTTGCTGCGTGAATAAGCGCAGAAACAGGTGTCGGGCCCTCCATCGCGTCAGGCAGCCAAGTGTGCAGGCCAAGCTGGGCAGACTTACCCATAGCGCCAACAAATAGCAGCAGGCAGATCACTGTAATGGCATGGAAGTCATGCCCAAGGAAAGTGAGGGTTGCCGTTTGGTATTGTTCTGCACTCGCGAAAATATCGTCAAACATAACGGAGCCGAACAGCAGGAAGGCTGCATAAATGCCGAGAGCAAAACCAAAATCCCCTACCCGGTTCACAACGAAAGCTTTGATCGCAGCAGCATTGGCGCTTGGTTTTTTGAACCAGAAACCAATCAGCAGGTATGAGGCAAGGCCTACGCCCTCCCAGCCGAAGAACATCTGAACAAGGTTATCGGATGTTACCAGCATCAGCATTGCAAAGGTAAACAGTGAGAGATAACCAAAGAAGCGTGGCTTATCTGGATCCTCATGCATATAGCCCATGGAATACCAGTGTACGAGCGCAGAAACGCTGTTCACAACAACCAGCATAACAGCTGTGAGCGTGTCAATTTTGAAAGCCCAGTTAAAGCTGAGGTCACCAGAGGTTACCCAAGCAAGAACATGCACATTCAGCTTATTGCCGCCAAGCGCTATCTCACCAAAAGCCAACCAGGAAAGAATAGCTGAAACAGTCACCAGAGAAGCCGTAATAATCTGGCTTGCTTTATCACCAATTTTACGACCAAACAGGCCAGCAATCAAAAAGCCGATAAGAGGCAGGAAAACAATTAATTTATACATCATCGCCCTAGCCCTTCATCTGGTTAATATCTTCAACCGCAATCGAACCGCGGGCCGGAAGTACACCACCAGGATTGCAAGGCCAATGGCGGCCTCAGCGGCCGCAACTGTGAGGATAAACATGGCAAAAACCTGCCCCACCATGTCATTCATATGCGTTGAAAAGGCCACAAGGTTAATATTGACAGCCAGCAGCATCAATTCCACTGACATAAGGATAATGATGACGTTCTTCCGGTTCAGGAAGATGCCGAAAATTCCAAAAACAAACAGAATTGCGGCAACCGTCAGGTAATGTCCTAATCCAATCGTCATGGATCAGCGCCCCCTAGCCTTTTTTGGTTGGCAGGGTTACACCTTCACCAACTTTCACATCAACGAGTTTATAAGCATCTTCCGGCCTGCGCGCGACCTGAGCAGCAATATTCTGGCGCTTCACACCAGGACGTGACCTGTGTGTGAGAACAATCGCACCAATCATCGCTACGAGAAGGATCAGCCCTGCAGTTTGGAAAATGAAGATATAATCTGTGTAGAGAAGATGCCCCAGAGCAGTTGTGTTATCCACGCTGGCCACATCAGGTGTGGGTGCCGTTATATTATTGCCGACCTCAGCACCAAAAGCCCATGTAGCGCCCAGTGTGGCAAGCTCTGCCAAAAGGATCAACCCAATCAACGCCCCAACAGGCAAATATTGCAGGAAGCCCTGACGCAGTTCCACGAAGTTGATATCCAGCATCATAACGACGAACAGGAACAGAACCGCAACAGCGCCCACATATACAATTACCAAAAGCATCGCGAGGAATTCAGCCCCCATCAGTACGAACAAACCAGCCGCACTAAAGAAAGCAAGAATAAGCCAAAGCACTGAATGAACAGGGTTTCTGGCCGAAATAACCAACAGACCTGATGCTACAGTAATGAAAGCAAACAGATAGAAGGTCAGATCAGGAAGGTTTGTTATCATCATTGCCTTCCTCCTCAGCGATACGGCGCATCGGCAGCCAGGTTCGCCGCAATCTCGCGCTCCCAGCGTTCACCGTTCGCCAACAGTTTTTCTTTGTTATACAGAAGCTCTTCCCGTGTCTCTGTTGCAAACTCAAAATTCGGGCCTTCCACAATCGCATCCACCGGACATGCTTCCTGACAGAAACCACAGTAAATGCATTTTACCATGTCAATGTCATAGCGTGTCGTCCGGCGAGAGCCATCCTCACGAGGTTCAGCCTCAATGGTAATCGCCTGTGCGGGGCAAATAGCTTCACACAGCTTACAGGCGATGCAGCGCTCTTCCCCGTTTGGATAACGCCTCAAAGCGTGTTCACCCCGGAAACGAGGGCTCAGAGGCCCCTTTTCATATGGATAGTTAATTGTCGCCTTAGGCCGGAAGAAATATTTAATTGAAAGCCGGAAGGCTGACAAAAATTCCTTCAACAGCAAACTTTTCGCGGCTTGTACAATCGCAGTCATAATATCACCCGAAAGCCTCTCGTTAGCCGTTTGTCGGCAACAAATCGAACGCTACCATCACGCCCGCATATGCCACCACAAAGAACAGGGACAAAGGCAGGAACACTTTCCAACCCAGTCGCATTAACTGGTCATAGCGATAGCGAGGCACAAATGCCTTCACCATGGCAAACAACCAAAAACCAAGTGCCGTTTTAATCAATAGCCAGATAAACCCTGGAATGAAGTCCAGCCCAGGCAGTGGTGCATACCAGCCGCCAAAGAATAAAATGGCCATAACAGCAGACATCAACAGAATGTTCGCATACTCCCCAAGGAAGAAGAGCGCAAAAGCCATTGAAGAATATTCAACCTGATACCCAGCTACCAGCTCAGCTTCCGCCTCTGGTAGATCGAAGGGAGGGCGGTTTGTCTCAGCCAGAGCAGAGATAAAGAAGATCACAAAGATGGGCAGGAACGGAATGAAATGCCAGTTCCATATAGCACCAGCCTGGCTTTCCACAATATCTGTCATGTTGAGCGAGCCAACTTTAAGAAGAACGCACACTAACACAAAGCCAATAGAAACTTCGTAAGATACCATCTGGGCCGCAGAGCGAAGACCACCAAGGAAAGCGTAACGGCTGTTTGATGCCCAGCCAGACATGATAATGCCGTAAACCCCAAGTGAGGAAATCGCCAGCAGGTAAAGAATACCCACATTCAAATCCGCAATCGCCATGCCTGCATCAAATGGCACCACTGCCCATGAAATCAAAGCCAACGTGAAAGTGATCATCGGAGCTAACAGAAAGATCGCTTTGTTCGCCCCCGCCGGAATGATTGTTTCTTTTAAAAACAGTTTCAAACCATCTGCAAAAGATTGCAGCAAGCCAAAGGGGCCTACCACGTTAGGGCCCCGCCTTAATTGAACCGCCGCCCAGATTTTTCGGTCAAAATAAACCGCAAAGGCAACAGAGATCAACAGAGGCAGAACAATTGCCATGATGGAGGTGATAACAGCTAGAAGGTACAGGAACTGTCCTTCACCGCCGAAAAGAGTATAGAGCGCCTCAACCATTGGTGCCAGTCGCCTCCCCGGTCTCTTCATCACGCGCGGCAACACAGTCCGCCATAATGGCGCTTGCCCGTGCCTAGGTCACCTCCTCCCAAAGCTCTGCCACCTTAGCTGCATCTCGAGCCAAGCACTGCGCAAAAATGTCAGGAGAGGAAGTTAGGAAAACCCAAAAAGGGGCATAGCAAGTCAGGAAACATCCTCCTTTCC
>JBNKGK010000332.1:0-3774 GCA_050289785.1 Kordiimonas sp. | reverse complement strand
GTAAATACCAATTAACAAGCACCTGCACCGGAAAACCAAAAGCTTCGCTTTTGTTTTCCGTTGAGGCCAGCGTCAGCTAACTCATGAGATTAAGTATGTCCGAAAGAGATCAAGCGATTATATTACTTGAGAGAAAGAATAAGGAGTGGTCTTTTGTCCGATCTTTGGCGAAGTCCTGGAGGCGAATTCTATTTCGCGTGGTTGCTATAGTTTTTTTCCTTTACCTCTACTTCAATTTTAAATCTTCCGCGTTGTACATGCTGGCAATAGGTATGTTATTTGGAGCCATGCTACAAGACATTGGTTGCATTTTCAAAATTAAGCAATCCTGGCCATTCACCAATAAAATCATGAATTGGTCAAAAGTTGAAGAAATAGCAAGTGGTCAAAGCTAACAATCAGCATCATCGGAGCAGTTTTCCGCTAACGCTCCAAACTGCCCGCTGTGCTTGGCGTTATTGTGCACAATAAGCGGATTACTATGCTGAAGAAGTGATATGCCTGATCGAGACAACTATAAGAATGTATTGATTCTTGGTGGATATGGACGGGCTGGATAAACAATCGCGGCCATTTTGTCAGAGCAAGTTCATGGTTGTATTACGATAGCCGGTCGAAGTTTGGGAAAAGCTGAAGCATGCGTTCGAGAGCTACGGGGTAATTCATCGACCAAGTCTTTAATTACCGCGCTCGCTGTCTGACGCTTGCATAAAATCAAACACACATGGAGGAGAATATTGATGAGCGGAATTGAAAACGAAGATACTCGCTATTTTATTGATATTGGCCTTGATTCATTGGCCATTATCAGAGTTGGCTTTGACCAAAAGAAAAATTTAGATAAGGGCCAACAAAAACAAGTTGGAATTCATCGCTTGTTTTTAACGACAGGCCAATACAATAAGTTTGTTAGCCGCTGTGAGAGTGAACTTAAAGGCGTCTTGGACAATTAATTCGTGATTCCAGAACACATAACAAGCAACTACACCGGAAAAGCACAAAACCGCGTTATTGAGTGCGCCGTTACAAAAGTCTTCAGCACTTGTGGATTAACTGAAGGCGACATTCTAACAGAAGACGCAATGATGAGTATATCAAACACCGTGGCAGAGGAAATTCTGCCCTACGTGCTGCATCTTCTTGAACAAAAAGAAAAACTGCCGCCTCCTCCCCGCAGGGAAAAGGCGGCAGCAATATCTTGAACGTCAGCTAGGCTTAGCTGAACTGGTTCATTGTGTTGTCTTTACCGCTAGCTTTCAGCGCAGCTTCACCAGCGAAATATTCTTTGTGATCATCGCCGATATCGGAACCAGCCATGTTCTGGTGTTTCACACAAGCGATACTCTGACGGATTTCCTCACGCTGAACCTGCTTCACATAACCAAGCATAGCTTCTTCACCGAAGTAGCGCTTCGCAAGGTTGTCAGTGGACAGAGCAGCAGTGTGGTATGTTGGCAGTGTAATCAGGTGGTGGAAGATACCTGCACGCTTGGAACCATCACGCTGGAAGGTGCGGATTTTCTCATCAGCAACTGCAGCCAGCTCTGTCTCATCATACTCAACGCTCATCAGGGCAGCGCGGTCATAGGCTGAAACGTCTTTGCCTTCTGCTGCCCAGGTATCAAACACCTGCTGACGGAAGTTCAGTGTCCAGTTGAAGGAAGGTGAGTTGTTGTACACCAGCTTCGCGTTTGGAATAACTTCACGGATGCGGTCAACCATACCAGCAATCTGCTCAACGTGTGGCTTCTCTGTTTCGATCCACAGAAGGTCAGCACCGTTTTGCAGTGAGGTGATGCAGTCAAGAACACAGCGGTCTTCACCAGTGCCAGACTTGAACTGGAACAGGTTGGAAGGCAGGCGCTTCGGACGCAGCAGTTTGCCGTCGCGGTTGATCACAACGTCGTTTGGATTCAGGTCAGCAGCAGCTACTTCGTCACAATCCAGGAAGGAGTTGTACTGATCACCAATATCACCAGCTTCTTTAGAGTAAGCGATCTGCTTGGTCAGGCCAGCGCCAAGGCTGTCTGTCCGTGTAACAACGATACCGTTATCAACGCCCATTTCAAGGAACGCATAACGACAAGCGCGAACCTTAGCGAGGAAGTCTTCATGTGGTACTGTTACTTTACCATCTTGGTGGCCACACTGCTTTTCGTCAGAAACCTGGTTTTCGATCTGAAGCGCACAAGCACCAGCTTCGATCATTTTCTTGGCGAGCAGGTATGTTGCTTCTGCGTTACCGAAACCAGCATCGATGTCAGCAATGATCGGAACAACGTGTGTTTGGAAGTTGTCGATCTTGCTTTGAACTTCAGCTTCCAGAGCAGCATTGCCTTGGGCGCGAGCAGCGTCCAGATCACGGAAATAGCCGCCAAGCTCACGAGCATCAGCCTGCTTCAGGAATGTGTAAAGCTCTTCAATCAATGCAGGAACAGAAGTTTTCTCGTGCATGGACTGGTCAGGCAGTGGGCCAAATTCAGAGCGCAGAGCAGCAACCATCCAGCCTGACAGGTAGAGGTAGCGGCCTTTTGTAGTGCCGAAATGCTTCTTGATGGAAATCAGCTTCTGTTGGCCGATAAAACCGTGCCAGCAACCCAGAGACTGAGTGTAATTAGCTGGATCAGCATCATAAGCAGCCATATCACGGCGCATGATGCCTGCAGTGTAACGAGCAATATCCAGACCAGTGTGGAACCGGTTCTGGGCGCGCATACGGGCAACAGATTCAGCGTCAATACCATCCCAGGTACCGCTGTAGCTTTTGATCAGATCTTGAACATTTTTAATGTCGTCTTGGTAGCTCATAGCTTTGCTTCCAGTATTGTTGTCATAAGGCATTATTTTTCTCCTCTACACAAATACAGCAGCCCTGTCAGGGAAAGGGGCTGATCTGCCTTGGCGCGCTTAATAAACTTTTCTTTTGGCTTTTGCACCTAAGAAAAAGTGAAGCTGTAAACTATTACAAATTATTTTGTAATATTGTAATAATTGTAATATTATAGTTGTAAGCATTATAATGGGGGCCACATGGCACGAGAACGCAGCACATTTATGGGCCCAAGAATTCGTCGCCTTCGGCGCGATCTTGGCCTGACACAAGTCGTTATGGCCGAGGACCTTGATATCTCGCCCTCTTATATTGCTCTTATCGAAAATAACCAGCGCCCGGTTACGACGGCCATGCTCCTCAAACTCGCAGAAATTTACCAGACAGACATTGTTTCTCTGGTCCGAGGCTCAGGAGATGACTTTAAAGACCAGATGATGGCCGCCTTTAAAGACCCGCTCTTTTCCGACCTTAGCCTCCCCCCCCTTGAGATACAGGATTTTTCCAGCACCTTTCCTGCGGCTGCAGAGGCCGTTCTGCGCCTTTACACAGCCTATCAGGAAGGTCAGTTGGCTCTCGCCGACCAAACAGGCGGGGAAGCATCTGGCCCAGACCCAGTGAGTGAAGCCCGCCGCTTTCTTGCCGCACGAAAAAATTTCTTTGCCGAAATTGACAACCGAGCCGAAGAGTTATCTCAGGATGTGAAAAGGGCTGGCGGTTATGAAAAATATTTCTCCGACCAACGCTTAAGGGTCAGGCACCTTCCTTCAGAGGTCATGATGGGATTTACCCGACGTTTTGATTCTCACCGACGGGAAATTATTCTGGACGAATCACTCGATAAAGCCAGCGCCACTTTTCAGCTTGCTCTGCAGATCGTTTATCTGGAAATGACAGATGTTATTTCAGAAATTCTGGCCGGTACCAAATTTGACACCGAAACC
>JBNKGK010000331.1:0-3828 GCA_050289785.1 Kordiimonas sp. | reverse complement strand
CCTCTGCAGCCATCAGTCCTGCCGGTCCTGCGCCGATAACGGCGATAAACGGTATATGTGTTTCAGCCTGTGCCACTCTAAAACCTTATTCTTGATATGATGTACTTATAGAATCTGCCAGCCAAGAATAAAGGAAATATATGCATTGTCTGCGGCCAATGATTTGACAGAAGCAGCGAAAGGCCAGTATCACGCAGGGAAAGATAAAACTGGCGTGCAGGCATGACACCATATTCACCACCCCAAAGCCCTTTTCTGGATATCGCTTGTGTTGATGATGATTTTCTTATCGTCAACAAACCCAGTGGCCTTTTGTCTGTGCCTGGCCGGGGGGAAGAGAAGCGGGATAGTGTGCAGGTACGGGCGCAGAGCCAGTATTCGGAAGCAACCATTGTGCACCGGCTGGATATGGAAACGTCAGGCCTGATGGTGCTGGCCAGAAATGCTGAGGCACACCGGCATCTAAGCCGCCAGTTCGAAACTAGGCAAACAGGCAAGCGGTATGAATGTCTGGTGTTTGGCTCTCTGGATAGTGATGAAGGCGAGATTGACCTGCCACTCCGTTGTGACTGGCCCAATCGTCCGAAACAGATGGTAGATCACGAGCTTGGTAAACAGGCGCTCACACACTATCAGGTGCTTGGGCGTGAGCCGGGCAGAACGCGGGTTGAGTTAACCCCGGTCACCGGCCGATCCCATCAGCTCAGGGTGCATATGCTCAGTTTGGGGCACCCTATTTTGGGGGATGCGCTTTATGCTTGCGCTGAGGCCCTTAAGGCCACTCCGCGCCTGTGTTTGCACGCGAAGCAGTTATCTTTTTTTCATCCCTCGGACGGACAGTCTGTTTCGTTTGAAACAGACGTGCCTTTTTAACTCCTGCTTTTGAAAAAGCTTGGCGAACTCACGGTGGGGACGGCCTTTTCATCCGCCGCGGTGATAGGCGTCAGAGGCCAGAAGCGGAACCA
Organism: Kordiimonas sp.; assembly: GCA_050289785.1. GTDB lineage: Bacteria > Pseudomonadota > Alphaproteobacteria > Sphingomonadales > Kordiimonadaceae > Kordiimonas. The sequence goes on along the minus strand of JBNKGK010000331.1, from coordinate 2,863 downwards.
CGGAAGAGGCTTCTGCAAAAACCATCTGTTCCCACACCGTATCCACTTTGCCCCAGCTTGATGCTTCTTTCAGTGTAGAGGATAAGCGGACACCTTTAGTAAATCCAAACGGACCTTATGCCGTGTGAAGATGGATAGGGCGTTGCCCTGCGGTCAAGACACTTTGCTCTGTTATGGCGACCATTGTTTCAGAGTAAAACCCATTAAAACGTGTTTGCATGGCACCGCCATAGGCACCCAGATGCTGCACAATAATCCAGTCGCCTTCTTTCACATCATCAGGCAGGAAGAAGGGGCCGTTCATTTGGTCACAGCTGTCACAGGTAGGGCCAAAAAAGCGGTAATCAGTCTGTCTGAGGGACGCTTGTCTTTTGTCGCCCGTGTGCAGGGCTAGAGGAAAAGTCCAGCCAGGTACACCCGCATCAAACAGTGCACCATAAGTGCCGTCATTCAGGTACAAATCCTTGCCGCGACGCATTTCAACGCGCACAGCAACAGCACCACCCTCAGCAACCATCGCGCGGCCAGGCTCGCATAAAAGCTCAGTGTCCGCAAAACCATAGTGTTCCACAGCCTGATGAATGGTGTCCATGTAAACAGATAGGGCAGGTGGCTCCATGCCTGGGTATGGCACAGGGAAACCGCCGCCAATATCCAGCACATCCAGCTTGATACCACATGTGCTCAGCATCGTGGCTACTTCCGCGATGGCCTTTTTATAAGCCTTTGGTTCCATGCACTGGGAACCAACATGGAAGCAAACACCCAGTTTTTTAGCCATACGGCGCGCACGGGATAGCAGTAAGGGGGCTTCCATCAGAGAAGCCCCAAACTTGCCAGCCAGATCGTAGGCGGCACCTTTGCTGTTGATGTGTAGGCGCAGTAACAGGCTGATGTTAGAGGCCCCATCGGTTTCGTCAGCAATTTTGTTCAGTTCATCCATGCTATCAAACGCAAAGGTGCGCACACTGCTCTCATAAGCAAAGCGGATAGCTTGCCTGCTTTTCACTGGATGCATGAAATACAGCTCTGCCTCTGGCAGTTCTTTGGTGAGAAGCTCTACCTCGCGCAGGGATGCCACATCAAACTGACGGATACCCGCGTTCCACAACAGGCGAAGCACGGCTACGGAAGGGTTTGCTTTCACAGCATAAAGGCAGCGCCCCCGGAATTGATTCCGGAAAGCTCTCGCTGTTTCATCAATTTTTTCGGGAAACAGAAATTGCACAGCATCATTGCTGTTTTCCTGCACAATGGCATCTGCCGCGCCAGCATAAGATTTTACACCGTCAAGAGCCCATTCAATTGAAGAGATAGTCGGGCGGCTGATTTCCAGAATTTGTTCCATAGTGTGTATCCCCATACCATAAGGGTCGTATAGCAGCCTGTCCGCGCAACTAAGCATGGCAGGTTTTTCTTATATGAATGCCGACAAATAAGCCGGACTTTCGCACACCTCAGCGGTGTGCGGTGGTATGGGTGAGCTCCAGCACGGTGGAGAAATAGTCAAACACGGCTGCAGGCAGAAAATGTTTCTGCACTTCAGTTGTTTGTAAAGAAGAAATATAACGCAGCACAGGCTGCTTAGAACTACGGACCATAACGGCAAACCCCCCGATCAAACGGCCGAACAAAAGCGGCCAATCAACAAAGGACGATTTGCGTCGTTACCCGTACGGTCCGACACCAATGGACGGTGTGTCGTGGCACGTGCGCTTTTTACGTCTGGAGGCGCAAATGCGCTTTTTTGGCTTTAATTGCAAGAGAAAATTTCTTCAACTTGAATAACATATATATTTCAATAAATTAGTTTTGTTTTTTGGCTTTTTTTATGCGTGGTTAACAGTCTGTTTATCATCTTTTTTTTGATTCATCTGATTTGTTCGTTATTTTATGCACCAAAATTCACTATAAGTGAAAATTGGGGGACAAACCGCCGCTCTGTTTTGTCTGTTTCGGCCCACGCGAGTATAGGAGTATCAAATGGCCTGGTTACCTGTTGATGTTGGGCAAGTTGAGGCCCTGGTTCTTGTGATTACCAGCTTTTTTACCTCTATGCTGACAGCCGCCATTGGTATTGGTGGCGGCCTTACCATGCTGGCTGTTATGGCGCAAATGCTGCCTGCTATTGCCATTGTCCCCGTGCATGGTGTTGTGCAGCTCGGTTCCAACACGGGTCGGGCATGGATCATGCGGAAAGATATCCTCATACAGGCCGCCCTTTGGTTCATGTTAGGCAGTCTTGTTGGGGCGTTTGTGGGGGGCCAGATCGTTGTGAGCATTCCCAAACACAGCCTGCAGGTCATGATGGCGCTTTTCATTCTCTATGCTACCTGGGGACCAAAGCCCAAGGCTGTGTTGCCGGGTAAACTAGGCATGATTGTGGCAGGGGGTGGGTCCACCCTGCTCACCATGTTTGTGGGGGCAACCGGCCCTTTTGTCATGACTTTCGTGAAGACGCTGGGTCTTAATCGGGTGCAAATGGTGGCCACTGCCGCTGGCTGCATGGTCGTACAGCATACACTGAAGGTGATTGTGTTTGGCCTTTTGGGTTTCAGCTTTGGGGCTTATGTGCCATTGATGGCGTTGATGATTGCTTCTGGTTTTATGGGCACACTGGTGGGGCGCAGGTTGCTTGAAAAATTTAATGAAGTGTTTTTCTCACGGCTTCTAAATACGGTGCTGACCATCCTGGCGCTCAGGCTTCTATGGGTAGGTGTTCGCCCCTTCTTCTCTTAATCTGAGACAATAGATACCTTGGTTTCGCGGGTCAGGCTGGTTGTTTCACCATTCTCTTTGGTACGGGTCAGTGTGATAGAGCCACTCCACAGGCCGGGCTCAAAGCCGCCAGCGGGTTTGCGCC
>JBNKGK010000330.1:0-3829 GCA_050289785.1 Kordiimonas sp. | reverse complement strand
TGCGGGCTTCCACCTCAATGGCCTGGCGCACAAAACGAACAGAGTTCACGTTTTTGATCTCGCAGCGTGTGCCAAGGCCTTCACCGGGGCGACGTACAGACACGTTCACATCTGCGCGCATGCTGCCCTGCTCCATATTACCATCACAGGAACCAATATAGCGCAGGATAGTGCGTAACTTCGTGAGGTAAGCACCAGCTTCCTCAGGGCTTGTCATGTCCGGCTTCGAGACAATCTCCATCAGCGCCACACCAGAACGGTTCAGGTCCACATAGGTATATTGCGGATGCTGGTCATGCATGGATTTGCCGGCATCCTGTTCAAGGTGAATGCGCTCCACGCCGACATGCTTGGTTCTACCGTCGCCCAGATCAAGGGTAATCGTGCCCTCACCCACAATCGGGTGCTTGAACTGGGAAATCTGATAGCCTTGCGGCAAATCCGCATAGAAATAGTTCTTGCGGTCAAACACAGAGAATTTATTGATCTCTGCACCCAGCGCGAGGCCAGTACGCACAGCCTGGCGCACACATTCTGCGTTCAAGGTGGGCAACATGCCGGGCATGGCTGCATCCACCAGGCTCACTTGTGAGTTCGGTTCCGCCCCAAACTCTGTGGCAGCACCGGAAAACAGCTTGGCGTTAGAGATAACCTGAGCATGAACCTCAAGCCCGACAACCACCTCAAACTCACCCGTAGCGCCCTGAATAACATATCTGCTCATGGGCTTACCTCCACCAAATGTCTGGTTTTGCCGCAAAGTCGGCTGCTTCTTCGATCACACCACATACCTTGAGAACAGTTTCTTCATCCCATGGTTTGCCCAGTATCTGCATACCAAGCGGCAAACCCTCTGCGCTCAGGCCTGCAGGCACACTTGCACCCGGCAGGCCAGCCAGAGAGGCAGGCACGGTGAACACATCGTTCAGATACATGGCAATCGGATCATCCGTTTTATCCCCAAAGCCAAAGGCGGCGCTTGGGGCTGTTGGTGTCATGATCACATCAACTTTTTCATAAGCGCGGGCAAAATCATCCGCGATCAACTGCCGCACTTTCTGCGCCTTCAGATAATAGGCATCATAATAACCCGCTGAAAGCACATAGGTGCCAATCATGATACGGCGCTTCACCTCGTCCCCAAAGCCTTCTGCCCGTGTGGCTTCATACATATCCACAAGGCCGCCACTATCCGGCGCAACACGCAGGCCGTAGCGCACGCCGTCATAGCGTGCCAGATTGGATGATGCCTCAGCCGGTGCCACAATATAATATGTTGGCAGCGCATATTTGGTATGTGGCAGGTTAATATCCACCACCTCAGCACCAGCAGCCTTCATCCATTCAATGCCTTTGTGCCACAGGGCTTCAATCTCGCCGGGCATACCTGCCAGATGATATTCCTGTGGGATACCCACTTTCAGGCCGCGAATATCGCCAGTAAGTGCGGCTTCAAAATCAGGCACTGGCCTATCTACTGACGTGCTATCCTTCGCGTCATAGCCGGAAATGCTTTGCAGCATGATCGCGCCATCACGCACTGAGCGTGTGATTGTACCTGCCTGATCAAGGGAGCTGGCAAACGCCACCATACCATACCGGCTGCACCGACCATAAGTTGGCTTGATACCAAAAGTGCCGGTGAAGGCAGCAGGCTGGCGGATGGAACCACCCGTGTCAGACGCTGTTGCCCCCATGGCTGTATAACCCGCCACGGCAGCCACAGACCCGCCAGACGAGCCACCGGGCACAAAATCTTTATTACTGCCTTCAGCGCGCCACGGGTTTTTCACCGGGCCATAAAAGCTGGTTTCGTTGGATGAGCCCATGGCGAACTCATCCATGTTCACCTTGCCCAACATCACGGCACCATCGTCCCACAATTTTTGGGTAACTGTGGATTCATACTCTGGCTTGAAACCATCAAGAATGTGAGAGCAGGCCTGTGTGTGCACGCCTCTGGTGGCGAAAAGGTCTTTAATGCCCAGGGGAATGCCTGTCATGCCCTTAGCGTCACCCGCCTTGATTTTGGCATCCGCCTTATCAGCCATGTCCATGGCTAGCTCTGGTGTTTTCGCTACAAAGGCATTCAGCTCACCAGAGGCTTCCACCGCCTCCACATGGGCTGCTGTCAGTTCTTTTGCTGTCAGTTCACCCTTGGCCAGAAGGTCACGGGCTTCAGCAATTGTCAGTGTGGTTAAGTCACTCATATCACACGCCCCCTATTCAATCACTTTAGGCACGGCAAAAAAGCCGTATTCAGGGCGCGGTGCATTCTTGAGCACGCTTTCCTGCTTGTCACCGTCAGCCACTTCATCCTGACGCCAGCACAGCTTGGCATTCACCGGGCTTGCCATGGGCTGAATATTGTCGGTATTCACTTCCTCAAGTTGCTCAACAAAATGGAGAATATTGGTCAAATCCCCAGCGAGCGCGTCGAGCTTGTCTTCTTCAATTTTGATCCGCGAAAGCCGTGCAATTTTGGCCACGGTCGCCTTATCTATATCGGACATGAAAATTCCCTATGAATTTACAGGAAAAACTGTTGAAATTGGGCGGAACTTAACGCCTGAAACCAGATCGGGCAAGCAGGGAATCTGTATGAACAGGGCAAATTTCACAATTAGAGAAGCAAAACCGGCAGATGCGAAGGCTCTGAACGCCTATAATCATGAAATTTTCTCCACGGCAGAGTATCTGATCACCAGGCCAAATGAGTTTCAGATCAGCAGATGGGCACAGCGGCGGTGGATCAAATCAAAACTGGATAATCCAAGTGAGACCTGCCTTATTGCTTATGCGGGTGACGAACTGGTGGCGACACTCGATTGCTGGACAGATTTTCGTGCCCGTGTGCGCCACAGCACCACATTTGGCATGTCTGTGAAAAAAGGCTGGCGCTGCCGCGGCATCGGTAAGGAAATATTGGCTACCTTTATCACCTGGGTGAAGGCCCACAAAAGCCTTGAGCGCATTGAGCTGCATGTGCATAGCGACAATATTCATGCAATAGAGCTTTATCAAAGCTTTGGTTTTGAGCTAGAAGGAACGCGAAAGCGCACCATTCGCTATGAAGATGGCCGCGTTGTGGATGACCATATCATGGCCCTGTGGCCCTAGGCGAACGAAGCATGAGCAAGAAAAAAACATCACCTGCCGCTAAATTTTTGTTGATCATCACGGGCCTTATTGTGCTGCTGCTCATTGCCGGGGTGCTGTTTAACAAGAATCAGGAAACGCTGCTGCGCTTTGCTTTTGTGCCATCCCACACGCTGGAAAGCGAAACCATGGCGGAGGCATCAGATTATGCCTTGCCACAAGCCTGGGCCGTGCGCCCTGGTGCGCCGAACGAGGCAGACAGCCTGCCGGAAGGCATTATGCAGATAGCACAAGTGCCGGAGGTGGACGTGTTTTTCGTCCATCCCACCACGTTCCTCAATAAAGAGCGCTGGAATGCGAACTACACAGCGGATGAGGAAACGGAAACAAGGCTGCATCATTTTGTACTGAAACATCAGGCCAGTGTCTTTAATATGGCTGGTCGCATTTATGCCCCGCGCTACCGGCAGGCCACTTTTGGCGCCTTTCTGGATGAAACCGGCCAGGGGGCGGAGGCAGTAATGCGTGCGCACACCGATGTGCTGAACGCGTTTGACCATTATATGCGTCATGATAACGCGGGCAGACCCTTCATTCTGGCTGGCCACAGCCAGGGTGCCCTGCATGCGCTGATGCTGCTTGCCGAACGTATTGTACCTATGGGGCTGACCGACCAGATGATTGCTGCCTATATCATCGGCTGGCCCGTGAGTGTGGACACGGATATTGT
>JBNKGK010000329.1:0-3835 GCA_050289785.1 Kordiimonas sp. | reverse complement strand
ACACGCGGATTATGATTCCGCTGCTCTAACCAACTGAGCTACTCCGCCCTACCTAATTTTCTGCCCCTCTTGACACGGGGATTATGATTCCTCTGCTCTAACCTACTGAGCTACTCCGCCATAAGGCCGCTTTTACAGGCTTAAAAGGTTTCGGTGCGTTTGCTCGATACTCAACACAAATGAACACAGCCACCGAAAGCTGCGCCGGTATAAAAGACCCTTTCCCATCCGTCAAGACGCTTTATCACAAATATATCTAATATGGTGCAGTCATACTGCCCAATTCTTGATAAGATACTCTATGAGCCCATTATTCAGCAGGTATGACCTGTTTGGGGTTGGTCTTTTGCGGTGATGGGCTTTTTTTGTGAGATGTGGGCTTCTTAACCAGTCGTTCTATCTCGGTTTTCAGAAGAGGTGGCTCAATGGGTTTTGATACATAGCCACTCATCCCCGCTGCTAGGTATTTTTCCCTATCACCCTTCATGCTGTTGGCGGTGAGGGCAATGATGGGGGGGATGGGGTTTATATTAGGATTATCTGCAATCGCTTTGCATGCTGTTATGCCGTCCATGGTGGGCATTTGAACATCCATGAGCACGATGTCGTAATTTTTTTCCTCAAGTTTATCGATGGCCAAGCTGCCATTGTCTACAATGTCCAGGGTGATATCTGTATTGGGATAAAGCTTGTTGATGATCATGCGGATCACTGATTGGTTGACCGGGTTATCTTCCGCCGCCAGTATCATAAGGGGTTCTGTTTGTCTGTCACTGGGTTCTTCACGTCGTGAAGATAATGGATTATTATCTCCGCTTTCCCAGCGTGCTGGTGAACTAATCGTAAAGTAGAAAGTGGAACCTTCCCCCTCCTTACTGCTCACACCTATGGTGCCTCCCAGGGCTTCGGCCAACCGCTTGGCAATAGCCAGGCCAAGGCCGGTTCCGCCATAATTCCGGGTAATTGAGGAGTCCGCCTGTTGGAATTTCTCAAACAAATAAGAATGTTTGTCCTTTGGAATGCCAATACCTGTATCCTGCACAGTAAATTTTGTGGTGGTAAGCCTGCGATCTGTTTTCTCCTGCTCAACAGTAACGCGTATCATGCCTTTAGCTGTGAATTTAATGGCATTAAGCACCAAATTATTGAGGATCTGAGTTAATCTTGTGGGGTCTGTTGTTGTAATTGGCTGCTGTACTTTGGAGAGATCGATGATCAACTGGATATGTTTCTCCTCTGTGAGGGGCTGCCAGCTTTGTTGTAATTCTGTCATTAAGTCACGTAAATCGATTTCCTGTTTTTCAAGGTTCAGTTCGCCCGCTTCAATTTTGGAAATATCAAGAATATCGTTAATCAGTGCTAATAATACATTTCCTGCAGATGTGATGATATTCACCTGACTACGTTGATGTGATGTGAGTTTCTTATCCATGGCCAATAGACGGGAAACACTGATGACACCATTCAGCGGAGTGCGAATTTCATGGCTCATATTGGCCAGGAATTCTGATTTCAGTTGATTGGCGTTGAAAGCGGCTGCTTTTTCCTGACGCAGGGAAAGGGTAAGCCATATGAGACCAGCCGACGCGAAGCTAAGCACAAAGCCAAAGGCAAGTGCGCTGCCTGGCCAGTGAGAGAACATCATCTGCACAGCTTTTTCCGTGGGGATAATTGTTAGCTCCCAGGTGTTACCAAAAAATGAAATGGGCTGAAGGCTTTGGTATTGTAGCTGATGGCTGAGCATATGCCTGCTATGCAAAATAACTTCGCCATTTTCAGAAATGGTATATTCAAACGTTCCTGATAAGCTCTGAGGGGAGGCTTGTCTCAGTAGGTCACCAATATCAAAGACACCCACAATCAGGCCGTAGAATGCGTCGTTATTTCGAATGGGGACAAGTGTTAGAAACCCTCGCCCACCCTGAACCAGGTTCAGCGAAGGTGTTACGTAAGGTTTGTTTTCTTCAACAGCTTTACGGATGCTGGAGGCTCTTTTCTTTTCAAACATGAGGTCCAGGCCCTGTGCAGCTTCATTGCCAGCCAGTGGTTCTACCCACTGCACCCGGAAGTTTGTATCTGCCCATTCCACGGCACGAAGGCTTTGTATATCAACAGCATAGGCTTTGGCATCGGCATACCATTCATGTTTTGGAGTATGGCCTCTGATAGCCCAGCGATCCGCCATGCGCTGTAATGCCAGTACATTTTGGCTTATAGTATCAGATAGGGCATGGCTCAACCGAAGCGCAGCTTGCCTCGAGGTGGCCATGGCTGCATCCTCTTCAAGTTTTTGTTGAGCTTGTGAAGAATAAATAGTCAACGTAACGCCAATCATCAGCGTGATAATAGGCGCAACGATCTTAGCTTGCCGCCATTTTGTAAGCGTCGGATAGCTATTCATTTCTATTCCAAAAAGCTGCTCTTAGCTTATAAAGATTATCTATTCTTGGTTTAAAAAGCGTAAATGTTTTCAAGTTTGTGAGTGAGGGTCAGGTGAAGCAATTGTCCAATTCCATTATCTCAAATCAGGCAGGGGTTCACCCCGGACTGAGAGACATTGTGAAAAAGTATTTTGCGGCTGTGGATAGGAAGCCATTTTCAAAACATACCCTTGATGCATTTGAGAGGGTACAGCAATCTATTCTGGTTGACCCCAAGCCGCTTATTCTGGATGCCTGTTGTGGCGTAGGGGAGAGCAGTCATGCATTGGCAGCACAATATCCTGATCATTGGGTCATTGGGGTGGATAAATCAGAGAACCGATTAAACAGGGGTTTGAACCACCCATATGAAGAGCGGGGTAATTTGCTCATGGTGCGGGCGGACCTCAATGATTTTTACAGGCTTGCACAGAACGCTGGCTGGCGTTTGCGCAGGCACTATATTCTCTATCCTAACCCCTGGCCCAAATCAGCGCATTTGATGCGCCGATGGCATGGGGCGCCTGTTTTTCCCTCTCTTGTTGGCCTGGGTGGGCGGCTTGAGCTGCGGTCCAACTGGCCTTTATATTTGGAAGAGTTTGCAGAAGCACTGGATGTGGCAGGGTATCAAAGTGCCATAACAACATTGAGCATAAAGGATGGGTTTTTTTTAACTCCTTTTGAACGGAAATATTATAAAAGTGATCAGGCCTTGTATAGTTTAGTGTCTCATCTTGACCAAAAAGAGCCCTGAGGCTGTGAGCCTGCGTGGAGAGGGAGAAAAGCATGACGGACCATGTGCTGGTGACGAAAGAGGCAGGCGTTCTGAGGATTATCTTTAATCGCCCAGAGAAGAAAAATGCTCTGACCCATGCCATGTATGCAAAAATCGCTGATCACCTGGCTGAGGCCTCGGAAGATGATAGTGTTAGGGTTATCTTATTTGCAGGGGAGGGAGATAGTTTCACCGCGGGCAATGATTTGCTTGATTTTGCCTCAAGCTCTCCCTCTGCTTACGAGACATCTGTTATACGTTTTTTAAAAGAGCTGGCGGTGGCGAAAAAGCCGCTTGTGGCGGCGGTGCAAGGTAATGCTGTTGGTGTGGGGCTTACTATGCTTCTTCACTGTGATCTCGTGTATGCTGAGATGGACAGCAGCTTTAAGGACCCTTTCGTGGATTTGGCGCTGGTGCCAGAGGCTGCCTCTTCGCTTTTGCTGCCTAAACTGGTGGGTCATGCGCGTGCAGCTGAAATTTTCATGCTTGGACGCCCCTTGGCCGCAGAAGAAGCCCACCAGCTTGGTTTAGTCACAGGGTTATGTGACACAGGCACGGTGAGGGAAGGTGCCCTTGCTGCCGCGGCCAAGCTGGCGAAAAAAGCCCCTACCTCTGTGCAGCTCACAAAAAAACTTATGCG
>JBNKGK010000328.1:0-3840 GCA_050289785.1 Kordiimonas sp. | reverse complement strand
GCCGTTTTGCAGGCCTCTTCATCAAGGGGCGTAATGATATCACCATGTGCCCCAATGCGCTCCTCAACCTCTATAACTTCACTATATAAAGGGTCTGGCCTCTTAGGGCTAAGGGCAAACAGCTCCGGCCTGTGCTGCTGGCCAATATACAGGGCGTCTTTAAACCCTTTGGTGATGAGCAGTAGGGTTGGTTCACCGTCGCGCTCCAGAAGGGCGTTGGTGGCCACTGTGGTGCCCATTTTAATGGCTGAAACCTGATCAGAAGGGAAAGGGGCGCCGCCGGCCACACCCATAATCTCGCGCATGGCAAAAACAGCGGCATCTTCATACAGATCAGGATTTTCTGATAGATATTTATGGCTGGATAAATAACCATCCGGGTGCTGCGCAATCACATCCGTAAAGGTGCCGCCTCTATCAATCCAAAACTGGTATTTTTGTGTTTTGCTCATTTCTCTTTGTCTAGCCTTGCTGGCGGGTGAGTGCAACAGAGGCCCACACTTTTTATGTATCCCGTGTTTCTTGACAGTCTGGCTGTTTCTCTGGCAGGCAGGGTAGATGTTCTTGCTATGATTGGATGATGATGCCTGAAATATATGTGGATGCAGATGCCTGTCCGGTGAAGGAAGAAGTGCTGAAAGTGGCTTACAGGCATGACCTTGTGGTGTATTTGGTCAGTAATCAGTGGCTTCGGCTGAATGTGGGTGAGAAAATTCAGAAAATCGTGGTGGATGGTAGCTTTGATGCTGCCGATGACTGGATAGCTGAGCGAGCAGGGCGTGCTGATATCTGCATCACAGCTGATATTCAGCTTGCTGCCCGCTGTCTGGAAGCCGGGGCGCAGGTTTTGGGCCCTACGGGGAAAGCTTTTTCAAAAGATAATATCGGCATGGCGCTTGCCATGCGTGAACTGAAATCCCAGCTCAGGGATATGGACCTGGATAAAGGGTATAACGCCTCATTTTCAGGGCGAAATCGGTCTGATTTTCTGTCAGCTCTGGAAAATATGGTGCAGAAGGCCCAATAGACTCGGGCTTTGTGAAAAGCTTAGGCCTGGATATCTATTTTTAACCCTTTGCCATTTTCTGTGTGAAGTGCCTGAACGCGCACTTTGCTTTTGGGCACATCGTTAATATCCAGTTTTGCACCGCCACTCTCTTTTTTATGGAGCGGTTCAATCTTGCTTTTGAGAAGGATGGACGAAGAACCAGAAGAAACGCTGTTAACCATAAAATGTACCCCCAAATTTCTTTCAACGTCACCATAATCATCGAAAGTAAATTTAAAGTACAGAGATGCGTAAAATTTTAACTAATCAGTTCACTTTAATATAGTTGCCTGTTTTCATTTGCATAATAATACCATAGGATGTGCCGCGGTTGAGTAGGGTTGCCTTGGGGGGGTAGAGCGAGATGGACATTACCACTTTGGTAACTGTAATCACCCTTATGCTGGTGTTGGTGTCAATGGCTATGGCCATGCATTGGCTGGCGAACTTTGATATGAAGGGTCTGGGGGCTGTAGCCGTTGGTGTTGCCGGATCAACCGTGGCTATGGGGCTGACTGAAGCCCATACTTCCTTTAATGCAAACTCAGTGCGGCTTCTATCCGATGCGCTTTTCCTGTATGGAGGGTTTTGGCTCTGGATTGGGTTGGCGCATTTTTGGCATGAAAAGTCTAGAAAAACAGTTTACTGGGCAGGGGGAACACTTTTTTTAGCTCTGCTCTTTCTCATCAACAATGCCTTTACCACTGAAATATATGAACAACGCTCAACAGTTTTCTTCCTGTTCTTGGGGGTGTTGTCTCTTGGTACAGTTTACACCATTGCCTATGCGCTTGGTGGGCATACGGAGCTATATAAACAGTTAATCAAACGCAGCCGTTTTGGGGTGGGCTTGGTACTATTGCTGTTTTTTGGCCATGCCTTTTTCAATTTCTATTATGCGGGCTGCTTGTATGCGAGCGAGGGCACCCCCGCTCCTTCATTATCTCAACTGGAGATGGCGGCTTTTCTTATCCTGTTGGCTTTTGCCGTTATTATTATGACAACAGAGCGGCTTCAGAACGCTCTCAAAATTCAGGCGATGATGGATGCATTGACCGGGGCCTTGAACAGGGGGGCTTTTACGACTGTGGCCAAGGCGGTTATTGCGCGTGCCAGACGTAACAGTGAACCTGTCTCAATGTTGTTGATGGACATAGACAAGCTGAAAAAGCTGAATGAAAGATACGGACATGCTTTTGGTGATGACATCCTTAAAAAAGTCTCGGTACTGATGATGGATGGACGCCGCGCACAGGATGTCTTTGGCCGCTTTGGTGGCGAGGAGTTTACTCTGTTGTTACCGGGGACTCCGGAAGAGGGCATGGCCCTAGTTGCAAATCGCATTGAAAAAGCCTTGGAAGAGGGTGGTTTCACCCATGTTAAGGGTGATGTGCAAATCTCTATCTCTAAGGGGTATGTGACAGCAAGGGGGGATGACCTTGACCTGGACGGCATGCTGGATAGCGCCTATAAGGCGCTATATATTGATCAGCATCGCAAACAGATACGGTTTAAAGTTCAGGCTTAGGGCTTACACTTTTTGAAGCATCAGGCTTCCGATGGAATACCCTGCCCCAAATGAGCAGAGGATGCCCCGGTCACCGGATTTGAGATCTGCGCGATGCTCGTGGAAAGCCACGACGGAGCCCGCGCCAGCAGTGTTGCCGTATTCGCCAAGAACCGTCGGGGCCTCACCGGCTTCAGGTTCCCGGCCCAAAAGTTTCTTGGCGGCAAACATATTCATATTAATATTCGCCTGATGTAGCCACATACGGTTGAGGTCAGAAACCTCCAGGCCATGATCTTCAAGCTGTTGGCTTACAAATTCTGTCACCATAGGCAGCAGTTCTTTAAATACTTTCCTGCCCTGCTGAACAAAATACATATCTGGCCGCATCCAGGAGTCATTGTCCAAGCGGGTTGTCGCCCCCAGATTGGAGCGGATATTATTGCTGAACTTTGTGCGGGCTTTTGTATCTGTGACTTTCCATTGGTCTTTGCTCTTGGCAAGGTCAGCCCTTTCAAGCACAACAGCAACAGCAATGTCACCAAAAATGAAATGGCTGTCTCTATCCTGGTAATTCACCATGGTGGAGAACATCTCTGGGTTCACCATTAGAATACGGTCTGCCATACCGGTTTTGATGGCATTAACTGCATTGATCAATCCATAGGTGGCGCTGGAGCAGGCGGCGAGCATATCGAAGGCTGCCCCTTCAATGCCCAGATGTTCCTGCACCTCAATGCTGATCGCCGGGAAATAACGCTGTAGAACCGCGGCAGAGCAGATCACTTGGTCAATATCATTCGCTTCAATGCCAGCTTGGGCAATGGCCTCTTTTGCGGCTTCAATAGCCATATGGGCCTGAAGGCTAGGGGTCTCATCATCCCCATGACCGCCTTCTTTCAGGCGTGACATCATTCTGTTGTTATCCAACACCCCTTCTGCATCAATCAAATGGCGCTTTTTAATGCCGGATGCTTTCTCGATAAAGGCTGAGCTGGAATATTGTTTGGCTGGAATAAGACCCGCATCAATATCTGCTTTATTTTCTGCGTTATATTGATCCACATGCTCGTTAAAGGAGGCAACGAGCTCATCATTGGTTATGCTGTCAGATGGGACAAACAGACCTGTACCTGAAATAACAACATCAACCATGCCCAAAATCCTCCAATTACTCTTTGACGACGGTAGTTTTAAACCCTTGTGCGCCTGACTTTCGAAACTTGAGCGCACACATATACTGTCTTTTATTGAAATCGCCAACTAATCATTACGGGAATATCAG
>JBNKGK010000327.1:0-3866 GCA_050289785.1 Kordiimonas sp. | reverse complement strand
AGGATAAAGCCCCATGAGCGCAATTGTTGATATTGTTGGTCGTCAAATTCTTGATAGCCGTGGAAACCCTACTGTTGAAGTTGATATTCATCTGGAAGATGGCGGTTTTGGTCGTGCTGCTGTGCCATCTGGTGCTTCCACCGGGGCGCATGAGGCTGTAGAGCTGCGCGATGGCGGTAACCGTTATCGTGGTAAAGGGGTGAGTAAGGCTGTTGAGGCAGTGAACGGTGAGCTGTTTGACGCACTTGCAGGCCTTGATTCAGAAAACCAGTTGGCGATTGACCAGATCATGCGTGACCTTGACGGCACAGCCAATAAAGGCCGCCTGGGCGCGAATGCCATTCTGGGGGTTTCCCTCGCGTTGGCAAAAGCCAGTGCGGATAGCCTGGGGCTGCCTTTATACCGATATCTGGGTGGGCCAAATGCCCATGTGCTGCCTGTGCCTATGATGAACATCGTGAACGGTGGTGAGCACGCGGATAACCCCATTGATGTGCAAGAATTCATGATCATGCCAGTGGCGGCGGAAAGCTGCTCTGACGCTATTCGTATTGGTGCTGAAATTTTCCATGAGCTGAAAGCCAAACTCAGCGCCGCTGGCCACAACACCTCTGTTGGTGATGAAGGCGGTTTTGCACCAAACCTAAACGGCACAGTAGATGCACTTGATTTTATCATGCAGGCCATTGAAAGCGCGGGCTACAAGCCTGGTGAAGAAGTATATCTGGCGCTTGATGCGGCCTCTACAGAGTTTTTTGAAGACGGCATCTATAACCTGAAAGGCGAAGGAAAGAAGCTAGATAGCGCGGGCCTGACAGCTTACTGGGCTGATCTTGTAGGCCGTTATCCCATCATCTCCATTGAAGATGGCATGGCGGAAGACGATTGGGACGGCTGGAAAATGCTGACTGATGCCATTGGCAGCAAGTGTCAGCTCGTGGGTGATGATCTGTTCGTGACCAACCCAACGCGCCTTGCTGATGGTATTGAAAAAGGCGTGGCCAATTCCATTCTCGTGAAGGTGAACCAGATTGGTACGCTTTCCGAAACGCTTGAGGCTGTCGAAATGGCCCATCGTGCGGGGTACACTTCTGTTATGTCTCACCGTTCTGGTGAAACAGAAGATTCCACTATTGCAGACCTGGCTGTGGCCACTAATTGTGGGCAGATTAAAACAGGTTCTCTGGCGCGCTCTGACCGGCTCGCAAAATATAATCAGCTTATTCGTATTGAGGAAGCTCTCGGCGCTTCAGCCGTTTATGCCGGGCGTTCCATTCTGCGTGGTTAAAAACGCATTTTGGGTATAAAATTTGAAGACGCCCCTGCTAGTTGAGCTAGGGCGTTTTTTCTTTCTTTTTCTCCCTAATTTTGCTTGCACTCCCGATTCGGGTATGAGATGATTCGAATCATGAAGAGAGTCGGAAAAATATCACGCTATCTTGGGCAGGCCTGGTTAACAGGTGTCTGGTTTTTCCTGATTGCCTATTTTGGTTTTCATGCCTTTCAGGGTGAGAACAGCCTTGTCGTGCTGAAAGAGCTGCGTCAGCAGGAAGTTGAGCTTGTTGCTCTGGCTGACACTATAGCTGCCAAGCGAGCAGCGTTAGAGCAGCGCACCAAGATGCTTTCTGGTGCTTCTATTGATCCTGATATGCTGGAAGAACAGGTGCGCCAGCGCCTTGGTTTTGTTCACGAGGACGAAGTGATCGTTTTTGTAACTGAATAATTATTAACTAAAATCAAGTTAATATTAATTTATTCAATAAAATCAATAATTTATATGTTATTGATTTTTTAATCTTTTCGTCGTATTCCTTGAGTTATAAATTGCAGGGTGTGGGGCTCATTCTGCTGTGTTGCTGATTCTACTCAGGGAGTGTCTTTATGACCGCAGCAAAAGCTTCGTCGAAAAAACCGCGTACATCAGTGCGGAAAAATGCCAAACCTTCCCTTTATAAAGCGTCGAAAGAGGAACTTATTGAGTTCTATCGTCAGATGCTGCTGATCCGCCGCTTCGAGGAAAAGGCTGGCCAGATGTATGGTATGGGCCTGATTGGTGGGTTTTGCCACCTGTATATTGGGCAGGAAGCTGTTGCCGTTGGTGTGCAAAGCGCCCTTAAAAAGGGTGATGGCGTGATCACGGGCTACCGGGAGCATGGCCATATGCTGGTAGCGGGCGGTGACCCGAAGGCCATTATGGCAGAGCTGACGGGCCGCTCTGGTGGTTGCTCAAAGGGAAAAGGCGGTTCCATGCACATGTTTGACCCCGAAGTTGGGTTTTATGGTGGACACGGCATTGTGGGCGCACAGGTGTCGTTGGGCACGGGGTTGGGCTTTGCTGCCAAATATCGCAAGTCAGATGATATTGCTGTGGCTTTCATGGGGGACGGGGCTGTTAACCAGGGTCAGGTTTATGAAAGCTTCAATATGGCTCGTATTTGGGACCTGCCGGTGATTTACATCATTGAAAACAACCAATATGCCATGGGTACCTCTGTGCAGAGGGCCAGTTCTCAGACAGAGCTGTATCGCCGAGGCGATAGTTTCTGCATTCCTGGCAAGCAGGTGGATGGCATGAATGTACTGGCCGTGCGTGCCGCTATGGATGAGGCGGTGAAACATTGCCGCAGTGGGGATGGGCCTTTCATTCTGGAAATGAAAACCTATCGCTATCGTGGTCACTCCATGTCTGACCCGGCCAAATATCGCTCCAAAGAAGAAGTGCAGAAAATGCGGGCAGAACATGATTCCCTTAATCAGTTGCAGGAGATGATTTTGGATGCCAAGGCGGCTACGGAAGCTGATTTGAAAGAGATTGATAAAGAAGTGAAGAAAGTGGTGGCTGATGCTGCCAAATTCGCTCAGGAAAGCCCTGAACCTGACCTTGATGAACTCTACACAGACGTGTTGGCATAAGGAGAGCAACGATGGCGATAGAAATAACAATGCCTGCGCTTTCCCCCACCATGGAAAAAGGCACACTGGCCAAATGGCTGGTGAAAGAAGGCGATAGCATTTCATCTGGTGATGTGATCGCGGAAATTGAAACTGATAAAGCCACGATGGAAGTGGAATCCATTGATGATGGCGTATTAGCCAAAATATTAGTGCCTGAGGGCACAGACGATGTGCCGGTCGGCAAGTTGATCGCGTTGGTGGCGGAAGACGGTGAAGACGCTTCCGATATTAAGGCGCCAGAAAAGACAGAAGATAAACCAAAGGAAAAAACCGTAGCGGAAGAAAGTAACTCTGAAGATCAAACAGAAGCTACTCAGCCGGTTACAGAAACCCTTCCTGACCCCGAAATCCCCAAAGGCACTAAGATGGTGAGCATGACAGTGCGGGAAGCCCTGCGCGATGCTATGGCGGAAGAAATGAGGTCTGACACAGATGTGTTTGTCATTGGGGAAGAGGTGGCCGAGTATCAGGGTGCCTATAAGGTTACACAGGGCCTGCTGGATGAGTTCGGTGCTGAGCGGGTGATTGATACCCCCATCACCGAACATGGTTTTGCTGGCCTTGGGGCGGGGGCGGCCTTTGCAGGTTTAAAGCCGGTTGTGGAGTTCATGACCTTCAATTTCGCCATGCAGGCCATTGACCATATTATAAATTCGGCGGCCAAAACGCGTTATATGTCTGGCGGGCTGGTTTCCTGTCCTATCGTTTTCCGTGGCCCCAACGGGGCAGCATCTCGTGTGGGCGCACAGCACAGCCAGAACTATGCCGCTTGGTATGCCCATGTGCCGGGGCTCAAGGTGATCGCGCCTTATGATGCGGCTGATTGCAAAGGCCTTTTGAAGGCGGCCATTCGTGACCCAAACCCGGTTGTTTTCCTTGAAAATGAGCTGATGTACGGCGAAAAATTTGAG
>JBNKGK010000326.1:0-3878 GCA_050289785.1 Kordiimonas sp. | reverse complement strand
CAGCCACTGCACACCAAGCGGATCAATCGCCCAGAATGTTGTCTGCACAACAGAAATAATCACCCAGGCAATAACATACAGACCAAAAGACATCAGCGAGAAAACCACCCAGTGCACAAAGCGGCTTCGACCTTTGTAATATTTCAGCTGGTTCACTACAAAAAGCCGGGTGAGGATAAGCATGATAACATTAAGCCCCAAAGGCACGCCCAGCCATAAATCCAGAAAGAAACCCAGAGCAGCACACGCCCCATAAGGCATGAGAAGCGGCCTGGATGAAAGCCAGTAAAAAACAGAAATGAGCACCAGATTAGGCATAGGCACATTAGCCACCCCACTGCCAATGGGTAGCAGCATGATTAAGGCAAAAACAAAACTGATCACCAAAGGGAATACCCCGGCCAAGCCGAATGATATAACAGGAGAACGGCGCGGGCTCATCAGCGGTCCCCCTCATCCCTGAGCAGGTTCTTATCCTCCTCTGGCACGGCCTGATAGGCCATCACACGCACATATTCCAGCTTGTCGAGCATACTGATCGGTTCAAGCGTGATAAAGTCTTCCGATATGGCACTCACTCGCGCCACCGGTAACCCTGGAGGGAAAACCCCGCCATGACCGGAAGTAAGAATGCGATCCCCTTCCCGCACAGAGCTATCCTTAGGCAGGAAACGGAGCCGCAGAAATGATGCATTTTGGCCCTCTGCCACCGCTAAATCACCAGTTCGCTCCACACGCACCGGTATTTTACTGTTCAGGTCTGTCACAAGAAGAACCCGGCTGGTCCACTGCCCCGCCTGCACAACGCGCCCCACAACACCGGCTTCATCCACGACGGCCTGGTAACGAGTGACCCCATCTGATGAACCTGCACTGATCAGCACGCTCCGCTCAAAAGACCCACCTCCCAAGCCAATCACTCGCGCAGTCGCAGCAGGAGGCACTTCTCTGCCGGGCACCTTCATCATCTGGCGCAGGCGTTCATTCTCACGGGCAAGCTGCATTGCTGCTTCGCGCCACTGCCTGAGCCGTTCATTTTCATCAAGAAGCGACTGGTTCTCAAGATAGATATCAGACACCCCGGCAAGGCGCTCAAGCCCCGCCTGCACAGCACGCACAGGTTTTTCCAGCACCAGAAGTACCGGCGCTGCCAAATCAGCCGCATAGGCCCGCATCATAACAGGGATACGGGACTGGAAGGCCTCCATAACAAGGAAAATAAGTGCAATCACCAAATATAACCAGAACACACCAAGCGTACGCCCTGCCCGCCGCGCAAAAAAGCCGGCAGGTTTTGCTCCTAAGGAATGCAGTGACTGGTTCAGTGCTTACCTCCCCCAATAACGGGCCGAAGTCAGCGCCGTTAATAACTCTCTGCCAGAACAAGTCTCAGAGACTCATCCTCAAGTGCCCGGCCTGTGCCCAAGGCAACACAGGTTAGCGGCTCCTCCGCCACAGTAACAGGCAAGCCTGTTGCCCGGCGAATAACAGTATCCACATCTTTCAGGAGAGCACCGCCCCCTGTCAAGACCACACCGCGATCCACAATATCAGCTGCCAGCTCTGGTGCCGTTTGTTCAAGAGCGACCTTAACACCCTCAACAATCTGGCTAATTGGCTCGGAAAGCGCCTCAGCAACCTGAAGCTGGTTGATCTCCAGCTCCTTCGGGACACCGTTCATCAGGTCACGACCCTTGATAATCATAGTATCACCAACACCGTCTTCTGGGGCCAGCACTGTACCAATTTCTTTTTTAATCCGCTCGGCTGTAGCTTCACCAATCAGCAGATTATGGTTGCGGCGGATATAAGCAATCAGGGCTTCATCCATCTTGTCACCACCCACACGTACAGAGGTGGCAAATACAATACCACAGAGGGAGAGAACTGCCACTTCAGTGGTACCACCACCGATATCCACCACCATGGAACCCTGAGGTTCTGTCACCGGCAGGCCCGCACCGATGGCAGCGGCCATAGGTTCTTCAATCAGATAGACTTTTCTGGCGCCTGCCTGCTCGGCAGATTCCTGAATAGCTTTGCGTTCCACAGCCGTTGAGCCCGATGGTACACAAATCACCACCTGTGGGCTGGCGAAAGAGCGATTATGAACCTTCATAATGAAGTGTTTGATCATCTGCTCTGCAACATGGAAATCAGCGATCACACCATCACGCAGGGGCCGAATAGCCTGAATACCACTTGGCGTACGGCCCAACATCATCTTGGCTTCTTCACCAACAGCCAAAACCCTGTCTCGGCCATGATCGCTTTTAATCGCAACCACAGATGGCTCATTCAGCACAATGCCCCGGCCTTTCACATAAACCAGAGTATTTGCAGTTCCCAAATCAATCGCCATATCAGACGAAAACATACCAAGCAGCTTTGACAGCATTTAAACGCCTCTTATCCATGGAAGCCTCAGCTCTGCAAACAGAGCCCTTTTCCGAGTTATGGGCCAGTTACGGCTCAGACACAAGAGGGGTTACACAGAAATTAGACAAGATTTTGACCCTGATCTCAACTTTACTCAAAATGTTGGAAAAAAGCGGGGAAAATGAGGCCCCGCTTCCCTTTTTCGATCAATTTTTATCTATATAGTTTAAACAGGTCCTGGTGCTGTTTTTTCTCGCTTCACCAGAAGCTTGTTGATGGCAGAGACATAAGCCCGTGCAGCCGCTGTCACTGTATCTTCGTGCGCGCCCTGCCCATTCACTGTGCGGCCATCCTCTTCAAGGCGGACAGTACACTCAGCCTGAGCATCCGTACCATGAGTTACGGCATGCACCTGAAAGAGCTGAAGGCGTGGCTCAAAGCCAATCAAATTCTTGATCGCATTAAAGGCTGCATCAACAGGGCCAGAGCCATAAACAACGGCCTTTTTGGTTTCACCGTCAATAGACATAGTGATATCAGACACAGCATTGCCTGTGGAAGAGGTGTAAGTGTTCAGCGCCATCACCTGCAAGCGGTTTGCGCTGGTTGCCACTTCATCATCCACCAGGGCCACAATATCTTCGTCATAGATATTTTTCTTGCGGTCCCCCAGTTCCTTGAACCGGCGGAAACATTCCTGAAAGGCATTATCGCCCAACTCATAACCCAGTTCACTCAGTTTATCCGCAAAGGCATGACGGCCAGAATGCTTGCCCATCACCAACTGGGATTTGGTAACCCCCACAGATTCAGGGGTCATAATCTCATAGGTTTCAGCATTCTTCAGAACACCATCCTGATGAATACCGCTTTCATGAGCAAAAGCGTTCGCGCCCACAATGGCTTTGTTGTTCTGCACATTAAAGCCCGTAACAGTGGAGACAAGGCGGCTCGCCCGCATAATCTCTTCCGTTTTAATCTGTGTATGGAACGGCAAGGCATCCCCTCGGATTTTGATGGCCATCACCACTTCTTCCATCGCGGCATTCCCGGCGCGTTCACCAATACCGTTGATCGTGCATTCAATCTGGCGAGCACCGCCTGCAACACCTGCCAATGAGTTAGCCACAGCCAAACCCAGGTCGTTATGACAGTGGGTTGAGAAAATGGCCTTATCAGAATTGGCTACATTCTCAATCACCGTGCGGAACATATGGGCATATTCCTCAGGTGTGGAATAACCAACCGTATCAGGCAGGTTAATAGTGGTCGCCCCGGCCTTGATGGCCGTATCCACCGCACGGCACAGGAAATCCAGCTCAGAGCGGGTGGCATCTTCCGCGCTCCATTCCACATCCTCCACATGGTTTCTGGCCCTGCTGACGGATTTATGGATGGCTTCCAACACCGCCTCTGGCTCCATCTGCAGCTTCACGCGCATATGCAGGGGGCTTGTGGCAATAAAGGTGTGAATGCGGCCACTAGCCGCTGGCTTCAGA
>JBNKGK010000325.1:0-3893 GCA_050289785.1 Kordiimonas sp. | reverse complement strand
CGGTAAGCTGTGATGGTTGCAAGGCTGGCCTGAGAGCCACCATAAGCTATATTGCGGGGCAGGCAGAATATACATCGCCCACCATTTTCTCGGATAAAGAGCGGGCGCGGCTGGTGTTCCGTGTAGAAGCCCGATTTGAGGGGATGGCGCCCCCAAGTGGTACACCGCTTGAGTTCAGGCCCGTGCCATGACCGACGATCAGGCAGAGGCTGTGATCGATGTAAGGGGGCTCACCAAGGATTTTGGTGATAAGCGGGTTGTTGATCATTTTGATATCAAGGTGCCAAAGGGGGCCATTTATGGCTTTTTAGGGCCAAATGGGTCTGGCAAAACCACAACAATCCGTATGATCTGTGGCCTCCTTAGCCCAAGCGGGGGCGAGGGCACCTGCCTTGGCTTCGATATCATTTCCGAGAGTGAAAAGATCAAAGAGCGGGTTGGCTATATGACCCAGAGGTTTTCGCTCTATGAGGACCTGACAGTGCGGGAAAATCTGGAATTTATGGCGCGCTTACGTTCCCTGCCGGATTATCGCGCTTCTGTTGAGCAAGCGCTGGATGAATATACTCTGAAGGGGCGGGCCAATCAGATATCCGGTGAGCTTTCCGGCGGTTGGAAACAGCGCTTGGCACTGGCTGCGGCCTCTCTGCATTCACCAGATCTGTTGTTGCTGGATGAACCAACGGCTGGGGTGGACCCCAAAGCAAGGCGAGACTTCTGGGACCGTATTCGCAGGCTGGCAAATCAGGGTGTGACGGTGCTGGTCTCCACCCATTATATGGATGAAGCGGTGCAGTGTGATGATATTGCCTTCATCGCCTATGGCAAGAAGCTGATTGATGCGCCCTCTGGTGAATTGGCAGACAGAGTGGGGCTAACCACATGGCGGGTGGAAGGCCGCGGGCTGAATAGCCTTTATGAAGACCTGAAGGGCCAACCGGGGGTGGATCAGATAGCTCGTTTTGGCTCTGCCCTTCATGTCAGTGGGTTGGATGAAACCAAGCTGGAATCGGTGATCAAAAGGTATGGCCGGGAGGGTAATTACAATTGGAGCAAAGCCAGAACCGGGCTTGAAGAAGCCTTTATTTACCTGATGTCAGGCTCGGAGGATAATTTTCGATGAGCGGTTTCTTCAGCATCAAAAGGGCAATGGCGATTTTCCATAAGGAAGTGATACAGATGCGCCGTGACAGGCTGACCTTCGCCATGATGGTTGGTATCCCCATTATGCAGCTTCTGTTGTTTGGTTTTGCCATCAACACAGACCCCCGCCATCTGCCAACCTTTATTGAGCTGCATGACAGTGGGCCTGCCAGCCGTGCCATTATTCATGGCCTTGAGGCTTCAGAATATTTTGATGTGCGGGGCACGGTTTCCAGCGCAGAGCAGGCGCGGCAGGCGCTGGTCTCAGGGGGCGCACTGTTTGTTGTCACGATCCCCGAAAATTTTGAGGTGGAGCTTCTGCGCGGGGAAAGCCCGCAATTGTTGCTGGATGCGGATGCTACAGATCCTGTTGCCACGTCTGCAGCGGCGGGGGCCTTCCCCAAAGTGGTGGACAGGGTGATGAAAAACTTCCTTGTGGGAACGGCTCTGCAGCAGCAGGAAAAGCCTGTTGTGGAACCGGTGATCCACCGTCGTTATAATCCGGCTGGTCGCACGGCGGTGAATATCGTGCCGGGGCTGCTTGGTGTTATCCTGACCATGACAATGACCCTGATGACCTCCATTGCCCTGACGCGGGAAACAGAGCGCGGCACGTTGGAAACACTGTTATCCACCCCCACAAAACCCGCTGAAGTGATGGTTGGGAAGATCATGCCTTTCATCCTTATCGGCCTGTTGCAGGTTGGCTTGATGCTGGCGCTTGCCAAGGCCTTGTTCGGGGTGCCGTTCTGGGGAAGTGAGGTTACTTTTTCTGCTGCCGTTGCTGGCTTTATTCTGGTGAACCTGTCTATTGGTTTTTTGTTTTCCACAGTGGCGCGGTCGCAGATGCAAGCCATGCAGATGACCTTCTTTTTCTTCCTGCCTTCTATTCTGCTTTCAGGCTTCATGTTTCCTTTTGCAGGTATGCCTGACTGGGCGCAAATCATTGGTGAAGCTCTGCCCATTACGCATTTTATCCGCATCGTTCGGGCGGTTATGCTGAAAGGAGCTGGCTTCGTAAACATGTGGCCGGAACTAATGGCACTGGGGCTTATTTTCCTGGTGGTTGCCGGTTTGGCTATCCTGCGCTATCGCCGCACACTCGATTAACCAACATAAATTTACGGTTTTCTGTCTCTGGCTTTTTCCGTGAATTATGCCTATAAGTTCCTTTTTGGGAATGTTGCAAAGACATCGAGGATATAAAGATGACCATATCAAAATTCAGCGGTGCGGTGTCAGCCGCACTATTGCTGCTGACGTCTGCCCTGCAGGCCGAGGGTGATTATACCATTCATAAGGAAGATACATCAGATCATGCGCCGCTGGCACCTGGTGTTGTGCATGTCCCTTCCTATGACTTGCCGCTTTCAACCCTGCTTTCAGAAGAAACAAAAGCCGTACTTTTAAAAAGCAAAAAGGAAAGGGCTGCAGCCCTTAAATGCCCAGGGGGCCGGTATCCGGGGCGCAGTACTGAAGAGATTCTGACCTTCCGTAAATGTTATGATGATTATGTCGCGGAGAAAGCGGCTGAAGTGCAAAAGCGCTTTGGTGTGAAGATAGAGCCGAAAACCATTGCCGGAGTTTACACGGAAATTTTCACCCCTGAGGGCGGTGTGCCTGACCGCAATAAAAACCGGCTGATTATTAATGTGCATGGTGGCGGTTTTGTGATTGGTGCACGGGTGAGCGGCCGCACGGAATCTATCCCTGTTTCAGCTATGGGCGGCTTTAAGGTGGTCAGTATCGATTACCGGCAATTCCCTGAATATAGCTATCCGGCTGCCAGCCTGGATGTGGTTGCTGTGTATAAAGAGCTGCTGAAAAGCTATAAGCCTGAGAATATGGCCCTTTTTGGTTGCTCTGCCGGTGGGGCGCTGACGGCGCGCTCTCTGGCACGGTTTCAGGCGGAAGGTTTGCCCGTGCCCGGGGCTGCTGGCATTTTCTGTTTTGGTGGTACGGCCACGGCCGGTACGGCAGATAGTTATCTGATTTTAAGCCCGCTGGATGGTATTAACCCGCTCGATTACAGCAAATACCCAAGCTATGGCTCTGATGCTGATCCGAATGATCCGCTGTTTGCACCAGCGGGGCACCTTGATGTGCTGGCTGGTTTTCCGCCAACGCTGCTCATGTCTTCCGTACGGGATAGGGCGCTGAGCACTGTCGCCTTCACTCATACCCAGCTTTTAAAAGCGGGGGTTGAGGCTGATCTGGTGGTTTGGGAAGGCCTCAAGCACGGTGGTTTTCTGAACCATGACATTCCGGAATATGTAGATTCTCACAATATTATTGTACGTTTTTTTGATGAGCATATGGGGCGCGATTAGATGCCTGATGGCTTGATGTGAAAGAGAAAATTAACCCGCTTCTAATCAGGTTAGAGGCGGGTTTTTTTATGGGTGATCTATGGCTTAAACTGGAGTGGTGGATGCTCTCTCTTTTGCAAGTCCCTTTATATTTCATGTTTATTAGGCTATGTTGCTCTGGGGAGTATGGGCCTGGCGTGATCAGGTTCAGGGGTTGTTTCACGAAAAAAATGCCACAGAAAGTTCGAAAAAAAGCGGAGATACTATCCTTTGATGCACGGCATCAGAGTGAGATTAGTGCGCGTGGGGAAACCCCTCAGCGTAACCGCTTTGTGGAGGAGCTTTATCTCACACACTGGCGGGATTTATGTGCCTGGCTGCGTCGCCGTTATGGTGAAGGGCCGCCTGAACCTGAGGATATCGCGCAGTCAGCTTTCGAGG
>JBNKGK010000324.1:0-3898 GCA_050289785.1 Kordiimonas sp. | reverse complement strand
CTAGCGGCATTTCCTGCGCCACGCCCATACTCCCAAACATCTGGATAGCCCTGTCAACAACCCGCCCAGCTGCTTCGGTTCCATAAAGCTTGCACATGGAGGCTGCCACCTTACCAGCCGCACCAGCATCAACCTTGGAAGCAGCTTCATACACCAGCAGACGAGCAGCATTCAGCTCCACTTCAGAATCAGCAATCATCCACTGGATAGCCTGCTTGTCTGCCAGCACGCCGCCCCGCGCCATCCGGTTTTTCACCCAGCCACATGCCATATCCAAAGCTTCCTGCGCTACACCAATACAGCCAGCCGCATAAGGCAGGCGCGCGTCCACAAGCCAGCTCTGCGCTACATTGAAGCCTTTACCCACTTCACCGAGCACATTTTCTTCCGGCACTTCACAGTGATCAAAAACAATTTCATAAGGTGATAGTGCCCTGATCACCCCAATGGGGTTAAACTCAATACCGGGAAGAGATGAATCTACAATAAAGGCGGTAATGCCCGGCGGGGTGGTTGCATCACCCTCAGAAGTGCGCGCAAAGACCACACCATAATCGGCACCAGCCGCCCCCGTGATCCACATCTTGCGGCCTGTAAGCACCCATTTATTACCCTTCTTGATGGCACGGGTGGTAATATTATTTCTTGGGTCAGAGCCACCTGTGGGCTCGGTAATGGCCACATAGGCATATCGCCCACCATCCACATACGGCAGGCCATATTTTTCGATCTGTGCTTCGGTGCCCCCCCAGATAATAACAGGTGGCCCACCACTGAAAGCGCCTAAAGCAGGTGCATAACAGCCTAATCGGCATTTAGAGGATTCTTCAGCAATCACAACCCGCGCCGTAGCGCTTAGTGCATTGCCACCATAGGCTTCTGGTACACTCAGGCGGGTTAAGCCCATTTTTTTGGCAACCGCTTTTAGGTGCGCGCGATCTTCAGGGCTGCACCCTATGGCATCATGCGGTAGTTTATCCTCAATCGGCTTCACCTCTTCTCGCATGAAACGACGAATCTGATCTCTCAAAAGGATCAGTTCTTCCGGTAAAGAAAACCCATAATGCTCCCCAACATTCATTCCCTCTCTCCTACAAAACAGGGAGGCAGGCGCCTCCCTGTTTATTTCTGGTTATTTCCAGTTAGGTTTTCTTTTTTCAAAGAAAGCGGCAATGCCCTCCTGCGCATCTGCGCTCGCCACACATTTATCAATTTCCCCTCTGAGGAAAGGCAGCGCATCATCAAACGACATCATATCCTGCGCTCTATAGCCTGCGAGGCCCTGCTGCATGGTAGAAGGCGCCAGATTGGCAAGCTCTGCTGCCAGTTCTGCCACTTTTGCATCCAGCTCATCAGCAGGCACTGATTCGTTAATCAGGCCCCATTGTTCTGCTTTCTTGGCATCAATGCGATACCCACGCATGATCCAGTCAAGGCCCACACGGGCAGGCACCAGACGGAACAGCCCTGCCATCACCTGAAACGGCCACAGGCCACGCAGAATTTCAGGCGCAGAGAAGAAAGCATGATCAGCCGCAATAGCGTGGGTTACGTTACAGACTGTAAGCAAAGCACCTGCCAGAACCGGCCCCTGAATTTTGGCAATAGTGGGTTTGTTAATGTTATACAGCTTGAGTGTATAATCATCAATCTCACCACGTTTGGGCACGTTGGAAACCGGCCCATCAGCCGCCTTGCCGCTCATGCCCTTCAGGTCGCCGCCCGCACAGAAAACATCACCGTTTGCCGCAATCACAACCACACGAATACTGCGCTGCTGTTTGGCGTAATCAAGTGCATAGTTCAGCTCGGTCACCATCGTGTCACTCATGGCGTTTTTGCGCGCTGGGCGGTTAAACGTAATGGTGAAGATATGATCTTTTTCTTCCAGCTCAAGCGTGGTGAAGATCAGCCCCTCAAGGGACAATGTTTCGTTACTCATAATATTTCTCTCTTGTCTCTATAGGGGTTAGGCCACAAGGCTTTCAGGCACTTCGATATATTTGGCGCGCAAATATTCACCCATGGATTTGGCCTGGCCATCTGTCCGTGTTGACGCGGCAATACCCTCACCCAGCACATCATGCACAAAGAAGTTCAGCGCTTTAATGTTCGGCAGTTCATACCGCTCTACTTTAAAGCCAGCCATATCAGGCAATAGTTCCTTGAACTTGTCAGCTGTCAGGAAATGATAGAGGAAAGAATAGGTTTCATCTGTTTTCGCCCAAACACCCACATTGGCAGCACCACCCTTGTCACCTGCACGGGCACCAAACAGGCGACCAAGAGGAATACGCTTGGTTGGACCTGATGGCGGGGCAGGTACATCAACAGGCACGCTTTGGTAACCGATAGGTTCAAGCCCCAGTTTTTGGGTTGGCTCAACCTCTGTAGTCGTCCCATTCAGATGCACATGCTCCGTGATATATTTGCTATCCACCAGCGCTGGCCAATGTTCTGTCACTGGGCCGGGGGCATTGGCAGGCGCACGGCCATAAAGGCCGGGGTAGTTGCCAAGGCCAAGCTCTGTCGATTTAGCATAGAACATCCGTCCAACCAGATTTGGATCTGTTGAATAGGCAATGATCCGCAGCGTTGCTGTGGCTTCATCATTGCTGGCGGGGTCTTCCTTGTCGGTCCGCAGAAGCTGAACGCTGACTTTATCAAACTTGTCCTTACCGCCCAGGTTCTTGAACAGCTGATCTGTGAACAGTTCAGCTTTTTCTTCAATATCCAAACCAGTGATCAGCATTTCCTGACAGGCCCTGTAACCTGCGCTCAGGTTCATACACACTTTGTGTGTGGAAGGCGGGCAAGAGCCTTTTGTGCCACTCACACGCACACGGTCTGGCCCAACCTGTTCAAAATTCATACTATCAAAATGCGCAATCACATCCGGGTTTTTATAGGCAGGGGCGTTGGTTTCATAAAGAACCTGCGCTGTGACTGTGCCCACAGAAATCAGGCCGCCTGTGCCGGGGTGCTTGCAGATAGTAAAGCTGCCATCAGCTTCCATTTCAGCGATCGGATAGCCAATATTGTCGAACGTTGGCACTTCCTGGAAGAAAGAATACATACCGCCCACAACCTGTGGGCCACATTCGATCAGATGACCCGCCACCAATGCACCGGCAAGTGCATCATAGTCATCACGGCTCCAGTTAAAGTGCCAGGCCGCTGGGCCAATGATCACGGCAGCATCTGTCACACGAGGGCAGATAACCACATCCGCGCCCTGATCTAAGGCTTCCTTGATGCCCCAAGCGCCCAGATAAGCATTCGCTGTCACAGCTTTATGCTTATAATCCTGATATTTCACACCGGTATCGATGCTGGCAAAATCTTCACCTGCTGCCATCAACTCATCAAGGCGGGGCATCAGGTTATCACCATCAATCCAAGCGACTTTCACATCCAGCCCCTGCTCTGCGGCAATGGCTTCAATCTCTTTTGCGCAGCCTTCAGGGTTCAGGCCACCAGCATTGGTCACCACCTTAATGCCTTTTTCCTTACACAGGCCCAGCACATCTTTCATCTGTTTCACAAAAGTGCCCACATAACCCGAGGAGGGGTCCTTGGATTTTTTACCATGCAGGATAGACATGGTCAGCTCGGCCAGATAATCACCTGTCAGCACGTCAATTGGCCCACCTTCGATCATGGCCCGTGCGGCAGAAAGCCTGTCACCATAGAAACCACTACAGTTTGCTATGCGTAATATGTCTTTCTTCTCTTCACTCATCATTTCGTCTTTCTGTTCAAAACAATTTAGGCGGAAGCGACAATACCACCGTCAACCGGTAGTATGACGCCTGTCAGCCAAGCGCTGGCGCGAGACGACAAGAACAAGGCAGCACCTGCTGCATCCTCTTCTGTCCCGGCCCTGCCACGGGGGATT
>JBNKGK010000323.1:0-3940 GCA_050289785.1 Kordiimonas sp. | reverse complement strand
ATAGAGATTAGAGATTTGCTCTTTAAAAGTCTGACTTTAATTTTACTTTTGCATAAGTCAGAACAATAAAAATGTACTACTACAACAATTAGTTCTTGGGTGCAATGTTTTCGATTTTTTAGAGAACATTTTTTTGGGTTCAAATGAACTGCTTAGGCATCCTTCCAGACATCAATTCTTCGTCGTCCCAATTCATCATACGCTTTATTCATAAGGTTCTGAATAAAGTCAGTTTTCGCTTTGGTATATCCGGGGATATCATCGGGGTATTGAGCCGCAAGATGTTCCTTTAACAGGCTATAGTCTGCAACAGCATCCGGATGGGCACAAAGATAATCCCGCATAACCCTTTCCTTGCGATTATCCCAGGAGGATATTTCAACAAGGTGAAGATGGAAAAACTGTATGGTACGAGCCCCCTTTTTTTGCAGAAATATCCTGTCAGGCATGTCTGTTGGTATCAGTTGATAATCCAGATTTTGCAAATGCTTTACTAATGTCCCGCTTTGTCTCAGAGACGCGGTAGCGACCATTATGTCAATAACAGGCTTGGCTTTTTGATGGGGGACTGCGGTGCTTCCAATATGTTCAATTTCCAGTATTTCACTGCCGCATCTGGAGAGTATGCGCTCACGCTCTTTTTCATAAATTGCAGGCCAGCCGGAATCATAAGGTGCAATCCTGATTCTATCACAAGGCATATTGGTTTCCTGTGCAGAAAAGCCCTCATGAGCAGAGGGCTTTTCTTAGTGTGTTTACCTATTCTGGCGGTTCTCGATCAGGTCATCCACCACAGAGGGGTCTGCGAGGGTGGACGTATCGCCCAGGTTACCGAAGTCATCCTCGCCAATTTTTCTGAGGATACGCCGCATGATTTTGCCGGATCGTGTTTTCGGCAAACCGAAGGTGAATTGAACATGGTCCAGAATAGCAATCGGGCCAATTTCCTTGCGCACCCATGCCACCAGCTCTTTCTTCAGTTCATCTGATGGTTCCATGCCCGCAGCAGGAATGATGAAGGCATAAATGCCCTGGCCCTTGATGTCATGAGGGAAACCAACAACAGCGGCTTCGTTCACCGCAGCGTGGGAATCCAACGCAGATTCAATCTCTGCGGTGCCAATGCGGTGGCCGGAAACATTGATCACATCGTCCACCCGGCCAGTGATCCAGTAATAGCCATCTTCATCGCGGCGGCAGCCATCGCCCGTGAAATAGAGGCCCTTGTAAGTGGAGAAATAAGTCTGTTTGAAGCGCTCATGATCACCGTAAACCGAACGCATTTGGCCCGGCCAGCTATCGGTGATCACAAGGTTGCCGGATGTAGCACCTTCCAGATACTTACCTTCTTTATCCACCAGCGCAGGCTGCACGCCAAACATCGGCCGTGTGGCGGAACCGGGCTTCAGGTCTGTCGCACCCGGCAGC
Organism: Kordiimonas sp.; assembly: GCA_050289785.1. Classification (GTDB taxonomy): domain Bacteria; phylum Pseudomonadota; class Alphaproteobacteria; order Sphingomonadales; family Kordiimonadaceae; genus Kordiimonas. Next base: position 2,512 of record JBNKGK010000323.1, on the reverse strand, counting down.
GGGCTGATCATGATGCCGCCAGTTTCCGTTTGCCACCACGTATCCACAATCGGGCAGCGGCCATCACCCACCACGCGGTGATACCACAGCCAGGCTTCTGCGTTAATGGGTTCCCCCACAGAGCCAAGAAGCCGCAGGCTGGATAGATCACAGGCTTTGACAGGCTCATCACCGAAGCGTTCCAGCGCACGAATAGCGGTTGGCGCGGTGTAGAAAATATTCACCTTGTGCTTTTCCACCACCTGCCAGAAGCGGCCAGCATCAGGGTAGGTTGGTACGCCTTCAAACACCAGCGATGTGGCACCGTTCGCCAAAGGCCCATAAACAATATAGCTATGGCCCGTTACCCAGCCCACATCAGCGGTACACCAGTAAATTTCGCCGTCTTTATAATCAAAAACATATTGGTGGGTCATGGAGGCCCAAACCATATAACCGCCTGTTGTGTGCAGCACGCCTTTTGGTTTGCCGGTGGAGCCGGAGGTGTAGAGAATGAACAGAGGGTCTTCTGCGTTCATCTCTTCTGGTGGGCAATCAGCCGCCACATTTGCCGCCGCTTCATGATACCAAACATCACGGCCAGCCTCAAAAGCCACATTGCCGCCCGTGCGGCGCACAACAATCACCTTCTCCACATCCGGGCACTTCTTCAGGGCTTCATCCACATTGGCCTTCAGCGGCACGGATTTGCCACTGCGCACGCCTTCATCCGCCGTGATAATCACTTTGGATTCACAGTCTTGCACACGGCCAGCCAGCGCATCAGGCGAGAAACCACCAAAGACAATGGAATGCACTGCGCCAATACGCGCGCACGCCAGCATGGCATAAACGGCCTCAACGATCATGGGCATGTAAATGGTAACGCGGTCACCCTTTTTCACGCCTTCGCCTTTCAGCACATTGGCGAAGCGGCACACATTTTCATACAGTGCGCCATAGGTGATGTGGGCGGATTCTGCAGGGTTATCCCCTTCCCATATCAGGGCGACATCATCTTTCTTCTCAGGCAGGTGCCTGTCAATACAGTTCGCACTGGCGTTTAATGTGCCATCTTCGAACCATTTAATCTTGATATCACCGGTGAAATCCGTGTTTTTTACCTTGGTATAGGGTTTCATCCAGTCAATGCGTTTGCCATGCTCTGCCCAGAAGCCTTCAGGGTCATCCACTGATTGTTTGTACATGGCCAGATATTGTTCATTGGTACACAGGGTGCCTTCTTTGGCAGAGGCTGGTACGGGGAAAATTGATTGATCCGTCATATTTAAAAATCCCTCCAGAATGAAGCCATGTTACAGGGTGCCCGTGTGGGGGCCATGGCTTTTTTTTTGAACTAGCAAATGAATTGCGGCAATCATGCCGGGAACGGTCTGTGGTTGCAAGTCCTGCCATCCATACTTCTTTCAATTATTTGCAAATAAGCTTATTTGGTAACCACGATATCTATAGCATCTATGTCAAATGACTCCAAAAACAGGTTTGAACCACACTTTTGGCAAAAGCCGCGTCTGGCGATATCGGGTGTCTGATACCAGGAAAGCCCCACATAAACAGCCGCCGATTTCCAGTTTTTATATGTCATTTGCAGGCAGCCATGGTGGGTTTACCAGTCAGACATCATAGAGGGGCCACCGGATTTTTTGTTGGCCACAATCCGCCACAGCTGCAAGTCACCTGTTTCCAGCATCTTTTTGCGGCGTGTCCAGAATTCGGCTTCGCGCATTAGGGTCTGGATCATCATGGCACCATCTTCGCGCTGCGCCAGTTTGGCGGCCACCTCGTCAGCACCTGCCCAGGCCTTGTTGATCATCTCGATATATTGCAGGCTGATATCTTCCGACACACGCACCTGAAGCCTGTTTTTCTTTAAGGTATCGGTGACGTCGGCTGTCAGCACAGGGAAAGGCTGCAAGCGTTCACCAACTGCCCACTCTTTATACCGATCCTTGCCGATCACAGAGTCAGAGCTGATCATATATTCTGTCATCAAAAACAGGCCGCCGGGTTTCAGCTTGTCTTCAATTTTTTCAATCATGCCCGCTTTGTCCTCAATGGTAAACAAAGCCTCTTTGGAAAGTACACGATCAAATTTACGATCAAAGCCCTCAAATTCTTCAGGTTCGTACTGTGCCAATATGGCCTTTTTCTCCAGGCCAGCCATTTTGGAAAGCCTGTTACCGCGGTCTACAAGGCGCTGGGATTCCTCATAACCTGTCATCCACACACCGAAACGGTCCACCAGTACGCGGGCGGGGCCGCCAAGGCCAGCGCCAATCTGCAGCATCGACATTTCAGGGCTCAAGGCCAGCAATTTGGAAAGGGAAACAATATAATCGGGGCCTCCGGGGCCGCAAAAACCCTTGCCCCAGATATATTGGGCAATATCAACAGCGGCTTCATCCCATGGGTCGATGTTTTCGACCGTTTTGGGGACTTCCTTTTTTTGGGGTTCTGGTGCCGGGGTTTCGTCGCGGGGCTGTTTTGCCCTGATACGTTTTTCAATATCATC
>JBNKGK010000322.1:0-3972 GCA_050289785.1 Kordiimonas sp. | reverse complement strand
CGCGATATTGGCGCTGTGCGTAGTATAAACAAGATGATCGACGGGAGCCGGGGCGCATGCTGCTCAAACTTCGTGGGGGACTAAATTCCTTCTTTGTAACATTGTTGCTGGGTGTTTTGATTGCGGCGTTCGCCATCTGGGGTGTTGGCCCCGGCATGCTGGGCAGCAACACAAATAATGTGGCTGTTGTTGGTGATACCACCGTGCCCACAAAGCAGTATGCTACTAATGTTCAACGACGCGCCCAACAATTGCAGCAGCAATTTGGTGGCCAGATCAGCACAGATCAGATCATCGGCATGATGGGCCTGGATATGCAGGTGCTAAATCAAATGGTAACCGATGCGGCTGTAACTGAACACATGCGGGAACTGGGCCTGAGGGCGACATCAGACCAGATTGTAGAAGAACTGCATCAGCTGGAAGCCTTCATCACACCAGATGGTAAATTCAGCCGTCCTATGTTGGAACAGGCCCTGATACGAGCAGGCCTTACGGAAAAGGAACTGCTTGAAGATATTCGCCGCAGCGTGACCCGTGCCCAGCTTCTGGATAGCATGACGACAGGAAGCATTGCTTCCCGTGCTGAAGCTTCGGCCCTTCACACATGGCTCGCTGAACGTCGCCGCGCAGAAATTATCAATTTTGCAGCCTCTGACATCACAGATTTTGAAGCCCCAACGGAAGAAGAGCTTCAAAAGCGCTATGAAGCACAAAAAGCAAGCTACATGACCCCTTACCGCCGGTCATACCACTATATTGCCCTCACACCAGAGCAATTTGCGGATAAGGTGGAAATCACTGAATCAGACCTTGAAGCCGCCTATGAGAATAATCTGAGCGACTATGTTCAGCCTGAACTGCGTAGCCTGATGCTGGCCACATTCCCTGACCAAGACACTGCCAAGCAATTTGTTACGGATGTAAACGGTGGCAAGGATTTCAGCGAAACGGCTGTAGCCCTGACAGAATTTACGGCAGAAGAGCTTGATCTGGGTGACCAGAGCCAAGCTGATATCAGCGCTGATTTTGGTGAAATGGCTGCAGAGCATGTGTTTGCTACAGACGTGAACGCACTGGCAGGCCCTTTTGAAGGGGTTGCTGGATGGCAGGTGTTTAAAGTGACTTCCGTGACCAAAGGGGAAACACGCACTATGGATGATGTGCGTGCTGAACTCACAGAAAAGCTGACCACAGAACATGCAATTGATAAAATGTTTGATATTCTGCCCGATGTGGAAGACACGCTGGCGGAAACAGGTTCCCTTGATTCTGTTGCAGAAAAGCATGGCCTAATCCTCGCCACTGTCACAAAAGTGGATGAACGGGGCCAAGATGAAAACGGCAAACAAATCATCACACAGAAAAACGAATTTTTTGTGCTGAGAGATGCGTTCCAGCAGGAAGTTGGCCAGGAAGCTATTCTCAAAGACCTTGACCCAAGCGACACGACGGCTGGCAGCTACTTCCTTGAAGTGACAGACGTGATCGACCCTCAGCAAAAAAGCTTTGAAGATGTAAAAGCCGAGGTCAGAGCTGCTATCGAGACAGAAAGAAAACAGGCCAAAGCTGGTGAACTTGCGGAAAAAGCCAAAGAACAGCTTCTTGCTGGCGGCGAAAGCGAAAGCATCGCAACAGAACTGGGCGGCACATCCTTTACGGCGAAGAATGTAGCGCGCAAAGGCGGTGATGAGTCGAGCCTTTCCCCCAACATCCGTAACCTGATCTTTGAGCTTGCAAAAGGCGACGTTGATACAGAAAGCGCTGCTGATGGGAATGGCTATGTGGTTGTTCGAGTGGATGATATCATTCCTGGTGACCCTGACGGCGCTTCTATCGCCGTTGATCAGCTTGAACAAAAGCTCAAGGAAGACATGGCTGGCGAACTGATGATCCAGTATCAAAAATATCTGATGGACCGTTTTGAACCACAGGTAAACACAGCCCTTGCCAGAAAAGTGTTTGAACGTGGTGATGCACAATGAATGAAATGGCTGACATAAACCTCTTCAGCCAGAAGTATAATGCAGGCAAACCTCAGGTCGTCTCCAGAAATCTGGTGGCAGATCTGGATACGCCTGTCTCTGCCTATCTGAAACTGGCCAAAGGTGAGAAATATAGTGGCCTTCTCGAATCCGTTGAAGGTGGAGACACACGGGGACGTTATTCCATCATTGCCCTGCGCCCTGATATTCTGTGGAAGTCAAATGGCAACAATGTGGAAATCTGCCGCGATACCGATAAAGGGCCTGAGCAGTTTGTGCCACTTGAGGATAAGCCGCTTGAAAGCCTCAGAAAGCTTGTTGCAGAGAATATGATTGACCTGCCACACCCCCTGCCCCCCATGGCAGCGGGCATTGTCGGCTATATGGGTTATGACATGGTGCGCCAGATGGAACATCTGGAAACGAACAAGGCTGACCCCATTGGGGTGGCAACCTCCGTGTTCATTCGCCCCACAGTGATGGCCATTTTCGATAGTGTGACCAACCTGATCACGCTGGTGACACCGGTGCGACCTGAAGAAGGCGTGCGTGCAGAAACTGCCTACAACGAAGCAGAAGCACTGCTGGATAATATGCAGGAACGCCTTGATGCGCCCCTACCTTTGCTTGCTTCTGTTGCCAACACAGATTGTGGTGAGCCTGTTTCCAACACAGGCAAAGAGCGCTATTTTGAAATGGTCGCCAAAGCCAAAGACTATATCATGGCGGGCGATATTTTTCAGGTGGTGCTGAGCCAACGTTTTTCCATGCCTTTTGAGCTGCCGCCTTTTGCGCTCTACCGGGCCTTAAGACGTACCAACCCCTCGCCTTTCATGTATCATCTGGCCTTTGACGATATGGCAATTGTTGGCTCCAGCCCTGAAATTCTGGTGCGGTTGCGCGATGGCGAAGTCACTATTCGCCCAATTGCGGGTACAAGACGCAGAGGCGCAACACCTGAGGAAGACCAGGCGCTGACCGACGACCTGCTTTCTGACCAGAAAGAACTAGCCGAGCATCTGATGCTGCTGGATCTAGGCAGAAACGATGTTGGCCGGGTGGCAAAACCTGGCACAGTGAAAGTCACGGCACAAAACACTGTGGAATATTATTCCCATGTGATGCACATCGTCTCTAACGTGGTTGGGGAAATTGAAGATGGCCTTGATGCCATTGATGCCATTGCAGCCGGTTTCCCGGCGGGCACGGTTTCTGGTGCACCCAAAGTTCGGGCGATGGAGATCATTGATGAACTGGAAGTAGATGCCCGCGGCCCTTATGCTGGTAGTGTTGGCTATTTCAGTGCCAATGGCAGCATGGATAGCTGCATCATGCTCAGAACCGCCATTGTGAAAGATGGGCAAATGCATGTGCAGGCTGGTGCAGGCATTGTGGCGGATAGTGTACCTGAATCAGAATTTCAGGAATGTGTAAACAAGGCTGGTGCGCTGGTGGCCGCCGTTAAAGAAGCACACCGCTTCGCCAAATCAAACAGAGGCTGATTTATCGTCCTAAAAACTGTGCTGTGTGCTGGCTGGTGGCGGCTTCGTGCTCATAAACCAGCTGGCTAAGCGGCACTAACGCCAAGCCCTTTTTCTTCAGCGTTTTGCGCCACACCTCAAGGGCTTTCAGTGTTTCAGGATAAGGGTGGCCAATAGCAATGGCATAGCCGCGTTTTCGGGCAATCGTCTCTGTTCGGGAAAGCTGTTCTGTTATCAGCTCAACCTGCCGCTCATTATCCAGGAAAATATCCCTAGCGATAGCAGGCACGCCCGTTGCCCTTGCCGCACGCAACCCCACACTGTCTGGTGATGTCAGGCTATCCAGGAACAGCAGCCCCTTCCGCCTGAGCTGAACCATCACCCGCACCATAGGGGCCGCTTTTTCTGTCATCAGGCTCCCCATATGATTGTTCACGCCCACAAAACCTTCAAACTGTGAGAGATTCCATTCAATTCTTCTTTCGAATTCACCAATGGCCAAGTCT
>JBNKGK010000321.1:0-3977 GCA_050289785.1 Kordiimonas sp. | reverse complement strand
CACCAGGTATAAGCGGACAGATCAACCCCCCGGTCTCGGCTGCGATCACGGGCAGAGACAGCACGAATTTCAACAGGCTTGCCTGCCCGGTCCGCCATCAGGCCAGCATGTTCCTGAAAAATCTTGATAACACCGGCACCTACAGTTCCCAGCCCTGCAATGCCCAGGACGAGCTTATCGCTGTCCGCCTTTGTCATACTCAACTCCATTAATCTTTTTTGTTAGCACGCCATTCAGCAAGGATTTCATCCTTACGCGCCATAAACTTTTTAATGTTCCTTACAGCCTGCCTGATGCGGTGTTCATTTTCCACAAGCGCAATACGCACAAAGCCTTCGCCATATTCTCCAAAGCCTACACCCGGTGAAACAGCAACCTGTGCATGTGTGAGCAATAGCTTCGCAAACTCCATAGAGCCCACTTCTTTAAACTCTTCCGGCAACGGTGCCCAAGCGAACATCGTGGCCTTCGGGCTTGGTACAGGCCAGCCAGCAGCAGCCAGCCCTTCCACAAGAACATCACGGCGTGATTTATAAATACGGCGATGTTCTGCCACACAGTCCTGTGGGCCATTCAGCGCAGCAGCGGCAGCCACCTGCACAGGCGTGAACGCCCCGTAATCCAGATAACTTTTCACCCGGGTAAGCGCACTGATAAGCATTTTATTACCTGCGGCGAAACCTACACGCCAGCCCGCCATCGAATATGTTTTGGACATGGATGTGAACTCAACAGCAATATCTCGCGCGCCCGGCACCTCCAAAATAGAAGGCGGAGGATTATCCTCATCAAAATAGATTTCCGCATATGCCAGATCAGAGAGAATCCAGATATGATGCTTACGGCAATAATCCACCACTTCACGATAAAAATCCAAATCCACCACTTCGGCAGTAGGGTTGGATGGATAGTTCAAAATAACCGCAACCGGGCTTGGCACGCTATGCTGCACAGCGCGAGACAAGCTCTCCATAAAATCATGGCCGGGTGCCATAGGCATGTGGCGCACGGAAGCCCCGGCAATCATGAACCCATAAGGATGAATAGGATAACTTGGGTTAGGTGACAGGATCACATCGCCAGGGGCTGTAATCGCCTGAGCCAAGTTAGCCAGCCCCTCTTTGGAGCCGATTGTCACCACTACTTCAGTTTCCGGGTCAATCTCCACATTAAAACGGCGCTGATAATAGCCCGCCAACGCCTTTCTGAGGCCCGGAATCCCCTTGGACATGGAATAACCATGTGCCCGCTTATTATCCACCGTTTCCTTCAGCTTATCAATAATATGCTGCGGTGTCGGCAGATCCGGGTTCCCCATGCCAAGATCAATAATATCTTCACCACGCGCTCGCGCCGCGGCTTTCATCTGGTTTACTTCAGCAAACAGATAAGGCGGCAAGCGTCTAATACGGTAAAAATCATTACTACTCATGGCTTGGTTTTGGTCCCAAAAGGTTAATAAAAAAATATGTGCGAGAATCCGCAGTGGAACGCATAGCACTAAGGGCTCGTCTGGCCAAGTACAATGCGGCGCTTTTGTATGATTTTACTGAGTTCTTAGGAGTATTTATTTATTTTTAAGGGTCTGTAACTGATTTGACCGCTGACGGATCACCTCAAGCGCACTATCAAGTGGCGTGAGATAACGAGCCCCAAGCGCATCCAAAATATCATTCACCTGATTAAAAGAGTGGAATTTGAGCGTCTTCTTGCCGTTCACCACATCGACATCAACAGCAAGATTCTTTAAAGCAGAATTCACCCTACCCTGCGTGCGGGATAATAATTCACCCAGTTCAACACGAACTGATTGAAGCTTCTCATGCTGCACATCCAGTTCGGAAATGGCGTTCATAATTGCCTGATCATCTGCATTTCCATCAACATGGTCAGAATAATATGAATCAGCAAGTTCAAGGCTCTCTTGATTTTCCTGAACTACATCAATGGTTGCTGCCAGGTCTTTGTACACCTTTTTCAGCAAGCGCTTTTCTTTAGACCAAGACATGGTGTCCATATGGTGCCCAACATCATCAAGCACATAACCTGCTTCAGCAAGGACATTGGCATCAGGCTGGTGGACCATAGCCTCGACAGGAACATGCGTATTGCCAAACCGCCGGGCACTGCCTTTTCTTTCTGTTTTGACCGGCTCGCCTGCCCGGATCATATGATCTTCGGGCTTTTCATCTTCAGCCATAACAACAGGAGCTGATGCCAAAGACAGGCAGCAGAAGATATTCGCGGCTAGTTTTCCCATATTTTTCATATTATTTCCTCCCCCGCATAGTCATACGATACCATGAACAAGGAAACAGAAAAAGAAACTGAATCAATCAACAGGCAACAAAAGAGCAGCCACACGGCGCCCTTCCATCATCAACACATTGTAAGTGCGGGCAGCAGCACCGGTATCCATAATATCAAAGCCAATATTATGCTTTTCCAGGAAGGCCCGAATAGCCGCAGGTAAAAGCTGCATTTTATCACCCGTGCCAATCAGCAAAATCTCTGGCTTTTCTGGCGCATTTAACACCTTATCAAAGTCAGCTTCGTTAAGGTCACTCAAAGTCTGTGACGCCATAGGAAAGAAACCATCAGGAAACAACAGGGTTGCTCCCTCTACTCTGCGCCCCAGGAAGCGGAACCCACCTTCACCATAGGCCTCTACGAGCAGCATATCCTCTGGAGATTGCTGCTGCAGGGTAATGCCGCCTGACTGTATTTTATTGCTACTCATTAGTTTACAAACTTAAACCTGATCAAAAGGCGACGGCCGTGATTTATCCACCGTTGGATCGTCCTTATCGTCAACAATCAACGCATCACGACGCACATCAAACATCAGGAGAAGCGGTGATGCGACAAAGATAGAGCTGTATGTCCCGACAACCACGCCCCAGATCATCGCAGCTGTAAAGCCGCGGATTACCTCGCCACCCAGGAAGAACAAGGCGAGCAACGCAAGCAATGTGGTGACAGAGGTCATCAACGTACGGCTAAGGGTTTGGTTCAGAGAGAAGTTAAGCAGTTCATCCAGCGGCTTCTTCCGGTATTTACGAATATTTTCCCTGATTCTATCATAGACAACCACAGTATCATTCAAGCTATAGCCTACAATGGTGAGGAGCGCCGCAATGATAGAAAGGTTAAACTCAAGCCCTGTTATCGAGAAAAAGCCAATAGTCAGAAGCACATCATGAACCAGTGCCAGCACCGCCCCCAAGCCAAACTGCCATTCAAACCGGAACCAGATGTAAATCAGCACTGCAATAACAGCGATCGTTACAGCCAAGGCACCATCCCGCTTCAATTCACCGGAAACCACCGGACCTACAATATTTTCCTGACGGAAGGTAATGCCCTCAACTTTTTCAGCCAGTAGAGACCGCACATGCTGCATGGCTTCTGTCTGTGCTTCTTCACCACCAGGCTGGCGCTCGATACGAATAAGCGCCTCCGATGAACGGCCATATTCCTTAATGGACACATCACCCAAATCAAGACCAGAGACCAGACTTCTTACATTAGAAAGCGGCACCGCTTTATGATCTTCCATGCCGATCTCAATGGTTAATCCGCCTTTGAAATCAATCCCGTAATTAAGCCCGTGAATGAAGAAAAGCCCAAGCGAGGCAAGAATAAGCACACCAGATAAAGCAAAGGCAATAAACCGGACGCCGATAAAATTGATCTTTGTTTCCTGAGGTATGAGACGTAACAACATTTTCCTGTCCCCCTCCTAAATTGGCAATGTGGCAGGGCGCGCTCGCTTGAGCCAGCTTGCCAGAATGAAACGCGTGAGAATAACCGCTGTGAACATGGAGGTTAAAATGCCAATGGCCAGCGTCACAGCAAAGCCTTGTACAGGGCCAGACCCCAGGAGATACAGAACAGCGGCAGCAATGAATGTGGTGATATTGGCATCCATAATGGTGGAGAAAGCCTCACTATAACCATGTTCCATGGCCGCAAAA
>JBNKGK010000320.1:0-3983 GCA_050289785.1 Kordiimonas sp. | reverse complement strand
ATCAGCCCTTTGATATAAAAGACTTTTTTCTTCTATGGTTGAGGGTGTGGGTGGCAAAACTATTCTATCTCTCAGGCCGTTCGAAAGTAGGGGATAGCTTTTTTGAGCCGAGTAACCTAACGGTTTCTCTGTTCGAGGATGAATATGGTGTGCCCATACTGCCCGCGGAGCTGGCTGCACAGATGGCTGTCTATGCAGAAACCTTCTTTCCTCTTATGTTGATGATTGGAATAGGTTCACGACTGGGGGCCGTGGGCTTGTTGGGGATGACAGCGGTGATTCAGGTATTCGTTTACCCTGGTTATTTTCCTGAACATCTCACATGGGCTGCAGCTTTACTTGCGATAGTTATGATGGGGGCAGGCAAGATATCGCTCGATCATCTGATTGTGCGACGTTTATTATAGTCTGAAGCAAGTCATCGGATTGACAAAATGTGAGGGCCTGCGAGGACCAAGGGACTTTTTTGGTCATATTTTATCTTTTCACTTTGATATTTGAATATCTAGGCTAATTATAGAGGTAATTTTGATAATAATTTCTATCGAAGGCCTATGTAATGGATGATATTGACCGTAAAATACTTAGTTTGCTCCAGAAAGATGCCACATTAAGCACAGCGGACATCGCAGAAGCGGTTGGTTTGTCTACCACCCCCTGTTGGCGCCGTATCCAGATACTGGAACAGGAAGGCTATATCACGCGGCGGGTTGCCCTTGTGGACAGGAACAAAGTCAATGTTCCCTTGGATGTTTTTGTAGCCATGAAAACCAATGAACATAATTTTGAATGGTTGGACGAATTTGCTCGCTTGGTTTGTGAATTTCCTGAGGTTGTTGAACTATACCGGATGAGTGGTGAAATAGATTATTTAATGCGGGTTGTTGTGCCTGATATGGCTGCTTATGATGCCTTTTACAAAAGATTGATTAAAAAGGTACGGTTAACTGACGTGAGTTCTTCTTTTGCCATGGAGCGCATAAAATATACGACGGCGCTTCCTCTTGAATATGCCTTGGATGACGGCAAGGCGAAGAGGAAAAAGGTATAACGTCTCTCACATACTTTTCCCCAGTGACAGGAGATATGCATCGTGGATGCAAGGACAGCGACAAAAGCAGTTAAACACGAAATTTATTTAAAAGATTACACGCCTCCTCCCTTTCTCATTGAAGAGACAAAGCTTTGCTTCGAGCTTTTCGAGGATGAGGCAGTTGTGACAGCTGTTTCAGTTGTGCGACGATCTGGTAATCATAACGTCTCTCTGGTGTTAGATGGCGGGCCCTATATGGAATTGCTCTCCCTCGCTGTTGATGGTCAGGCATTGGAAGGTGAGGAGTATGATCTGGCAAGTGATATGCTCACTGTTCATAATGTTGGGGACCAATTTGAATTAGAGATCAAAACACGCTTGTACCCGAAAGAAAATAAGCGCCTTGAAGGACTTTACCATTCTGGCGAAAATTTCTGCACTCAATGTGAGGCAGAGGGCTTTCGCCATATCACTTATTTCATTGATCGCCCCGACAATTTGGTGCGCTTCTTTGTTCGGATAGAAGCCGATAAAAACCTGTTTCCTGTTCTTCTTTCAAACGGTAACCCTGGTGAGGCTGGTGATTTAACGGATGGACGGCATTTTGCAGAGTGGGATGATCCGTTTCCAAAGCCCTGTTATCTGTTTGCCCTGGTTGCTGGTAGGCTTGGCTGCCTGAGTGATACATATACTACGATGAATGGCCAAAAAGTTGATCTCAACATTTATGCAGCTCAGGGGGATCTGGATAAATGCGATCACGCTATGGAATCGCTCAAACAATCCATGAAGTGGGACGAAGAAACATTTGGACTCGAATATGACCTGGATGTTTATAACATAGTTGCTGTAGCTGATTTCAACATGGGTGCGATGGAAAATAAAGGCCTTAATGTCTTTAACACCAAATATGTGTTGGCAAGCTCTGAAACCGCGACTGATGTGGATTTTGATAATGTTCAAGGAGTCATAGGGCACGAATATTTCCATAACTGGACAGGTAATCGCGTAACCTGCCGAGACTGGTTTCAGCTAAGCCTGAAAGAAGGCCTGACAGTCTTTCGCGATCAGGAATTTTCCAGCGATTTGAATTCAAGGGCAGTGAAACGCCTGGACGATGTTCGGGTGCTGCGAATGTTGCAATTTCCGGAAGATGCAGGCCCTTTAGCTCATCCTGTAAGGCCTGAAAAATATATAGAAATCAATAACTTTTACACTGTCACTGTATACAATAAAGGGGCAGAAGTTATTCGCATGATGCACCGTATTATTGGGGCTGATGCATTCAGGAAAGGCATGGATATCTATTTTGAGCGTCATGATGGTTCTGCAGCAACATGTGAGGATTTTGTACAATCTATGGAAGCTGCCAGCGGTGTGGATTTGGCACAATTTCGATTGTGGTATTCCCAGGCCGGGACACCAGAAATTATTGTTGAGCGAAAAGTCGATGGTAATAGCCAAAGCCTTCTTATTAAACAGTCATGCCCTGTAACGCCGGGACAAAGCGAGAAAATACCTTTTCATATGCCATTTTTGATGGGCTGGCTTGATAAAGATGGCAATGAAATTCAGCCTGAGCTGATACGAGGTGAAGGCGTATGGACAGGAGATGGCTGCTTGTTGCATCTGCGCGAAGCAGAACAGGTCTTTTCTTTTGCAGATGTGCCTGAGGGCGCAGTGCCCAGTTTGCACAGAAATTTTAGCTGCCCTGTTAAGTTGAAAAATGATTTGTCTGATGACGAGCTAGCCTTTCTCTCTGGCTCCGATACGGATGCCTACACACGCTGGGAAGCGATGCAGTCATTACTCAGCGATTACCTCGTTGGCTGCGCGGAATCTGGTAATAATGCGGCTGTAGCGCCGGATATGATCCAGAATGCCATTCGCCGCGTTCTGCAGGATCAGGAAACAGATGTTGCACTTCTTGCCGAACTGATGACGTTGCCAAGTGAAATACATCTTGGTCAGAAGATGAAAGTTTTAATGCCCGAAGCTATACATAAAGCGCGTGAGCAGATGCTGAGGGCTATCGCCCATGAACATGCAGAGCTTATAAAAGCTTGTTATATAAAAGCAAGAGATGAGGCTGTGGGACAGGATGCTAAGGCGTATAGGAAATACGCGAATATATTGCTGGGGTATCTTGCCGTATTGCCTGAAGGTGAAGAGATATTGCTACAGCATTATAGAGCTGCGGGTAATATGACAGACAGAATCGCAGCTTTAGGGCTTATCGTTCATGGAGATTCCTCTGAGAGGCAAGCTATTCTTGAAGAGTTTTATAACTATTGGAAAAGTAATGATCTGGTCGTGGACAAATGGTTCGCTGTGCAGGCCCAAAGTAAACGCATGGATACTATTAAGTCCATACAAAAATTGATAAAGCATGATGCTTTTGTTCTTTCCAATCCCAACAGGCTGAGATCTGTTGTCTCTACATTCTCTATGGTTAATCAGGTCAGATTCCATGATGCAGATGGGAGTGGGTATCAATTTTTGGCGGATATGATTATTGAGGTTGATAAATTTAACCCTCAGACAGCAGCAAAACTGGTGGCCCCTCTTGGGCGCTGGCAAAGATTAGATGCAAGCCGTCAAGAGTTAATGAAAAAAGAACTTAAGCGTGTATTTGATACACCTAACCTAAGCAATGATGTAAGCGAGCTGGTAGGCAAGTCTTTGCTTTAGGGTACGTGTGATTCGCAATTTGGAGAAAATTTTAGTTGAAATTTACCTGATATAGTAAATCTGAGACAGATTTGTGAAACTTTTTTTTACAAAACGTTAACTAACTTGTAGTTTGATTCAAAAGGAAAAACAGAAAATATAAGAATAAGCACAAGCTTGTTTTTTCTTTTTATTAGAGAGTGTATTAATACAACAGACTAGAGATAATGTACACAACCTTATATAATAAAAGTGCCAATCACTAGAGAGAGAAAAAATG
>JBNKGK010000319.1:0-4032 GCA_050289785.1 Kordiimonas sp. | reverse complement strand
TGGCTTTCGTCTTCGTCTGCCATTGCCTATCCCAACATATCCAGGAGCAGATTCTCAAACCGGTCCAAAAACAAGGTCATCATGGACCCTAACAAGAGCATAAGCAGGGTGAAACCTAAGAACAGGTTAATCGGCATCCCCACGAAAAACACCTGAAAAGCAGGAATGAGACGCGCGATAAGCCCCAACCCAAGATTATAAATAACACCATAGACAATGAAAGGCGCCGCCATATGCACTCCCAGCGCAAAGGCACTGGCCACATATTTTACAATCACTGAGGCGAAATCTGTATAGGGGATAGCCATGCCCGCAGGAAACTTCTGATAACTGTTTGCCATCGCCATAATTAGCAAATGATGTAAATCCGTGACGACAATCAATGTTATCGCGGTCAGTGTCATAAAAGTGGCAACCAAAGCAGTTTGCGACCCCTGGCTGGGATCAAAGCTTTGTGCCGCAGCCAAACCGGTTTGAAAGGCGATCAGAGAGCCGGCCGTGTGGGTGGAAGCCATCAGAATGCGCGTAACAAGCCCCAGCATCAGGCCAATTAACAGCTCCCGTGCGAGCAGGCTTAACAGCCCAAACAACTGCGAAGGCATAGGAGGCAAATCAGCCCTGACAGCAGCAAAAACAATAACGGACAAAATAAAAGCAAAAGCCACCCTGACCCGCCGGGGAATAGACCGATCACCCAGCACTGGCATAACCATGACAAGCGCTGCCAACCGCATTGTCACAAGAAGAAAGCCAAACGCCTCAGCGGGTAACACCTGCCCCAGCATTCTACGCCCTAACCACCTGTAATGATGCGTTCGGAGATACGCTCCATCAGCGCAGCAAGGTTACGCCCCATAAATGGCAGGGAAATAAGAAGCATGGAAAAAATTGCCACAATCTTCGGTACGAAAGTCAAGGTCATTTCCTGCAATTGGGTCAGAGCCTGAAAGAAAGCAATAGCAAGACCAATAGTCAGCGCCACGGCCAGAATAGGCCCTGAAGTCAAAAGCAGTGTCTGAACCGCATCGCGCCCAACCTCGAGAACGTCAGGTCCTGTCATAAAAGGCTCCTGAGGCTTTAAATTGGCATTTTAAGAATATCATTATAGGCAGAGATAACTTTGTCACGCACGGTCACAACGGTATCCACCACCAGCTCAGCGTTAGAAACGGCTGTCACCACATCAACCATATCAGCCTGATCAACCATAGCCTTGGCTCCTGTGATTTCTGCTGTGGCGGTCGCTTTGTTTACATCATCAATGGCATCAGAAACAAGAGCTGAAAAAGCAGACTTTTCAACCTGGCCATCCATGCCATCACGGGCAGAGATCCCCCCATCCTGCAGTTTCTTCGAGGCCTGAGCATAAGCGTTAACGGCGTCAAGCTGTTTGATATTCATCATCTGCTCCCTTAGCGTAACAGATCAAGTGTCATGGTGGCCATCCGGCGAGACGCCTCAAGCGCATTCAGGTTCGATTGGTATGAGCGCTGCGCCTGACGCATATCCATCATTTCAATTAAACCATTCACATTTGATGTTTTGATGTATCCCGCCTGATCAGCAGCCGGGTTGCCGGGGTCATATTTCTTACCAAATTCTTTCTGGTCAAACACGATACCATCAGCTTTCACCACATCTACTTTGCTGGCTTTATCAAGCTCTGTCTGGAAGGTGACAATTTTTCTGCGGTATGGGTCAGCTCCCGGTTCGGAAGCAATGGAATCCTGGTTGGCAATATTCTCGGAAATCACACGCATCCGCACAGATTGCGCCCTAAGGCCTGCAGCAGAAGCCATCATTGCCTTTTGAAGGTCCATTCCGTTTTTCTGAAGATCCATTATCTTCTCCGCTTGCTCAACCCAGCCGGAAAAGCGCCCTTTTAGCGCTGCCCACCTTTACCCATTGCCATCCGCAAGAGACCAATATTTTTTTTGTACAGGTTCACTGCCAGACCATATTTCATCTGGTTGTCAGCGACTTTCATCATTTCTTCTTCAAGGATAACAGTGTTGCCAGTAGGTGATTCTTCCTGGTTTTTCAAATCCTTTGACTGATAAGCCCCACTACCAGTTCCACCTGATGTATCAATATGACCAACTTTTGATGTCCGCATACCCACAGTTGGCGCACGGCGCGTATTACCGCTCTCAAGGCCGTCGACAAGGCTCGAAAAATCCTGCTTATCCAAGCCTTTAGCTTTATATCCGGGGGTATCTGCGTTTGACACATTCTCACTGAGAACGGTCTGATTAGCATTAAGCCAGGTCATCCGCTTTTTAAGCGCCACCATCAATGGAATATTGTTTAAATCCATTCCCATGTCCGTCTCTGACCTAAGCTTAGGCCAATAAAGATACATCGCGAGACCATACCATGGCACAAAACAGGTTAACAAGTTCCAAAGAGAATATAATTTATTTACCTTTGAGTTTTAAAAAGTACACTGAGCGAAATGAGGACTTTATCTTCACAGGAAAAACGCAAGAGCCGCATGACAGAAGACGAGAATAACCGAGCACCCAACATGGACACCAAAGCTGTCGCCATCAAGCGGGAGAGCGAGGCAGCTACTCCGCGTATTACAGCCAAGGGCCATGGCTATGTGGCAGAAGATATTCTCAACATCGCTTTTGCAGAGGGTGTGAAAGTCAGGCAGGATAAAGACCTCACTGAACTTCTGGATGCCTTTGAAGTGGAAAGCCCGGTTCCCCTTGAAGCCTTGCATACCGTTTCTCTTATTCTGGAGCGGGTCTATGCCGAAAACAAAAAAATGGAAAAAGACACAACAAACCACAGAAATGAGAGCAATACTGATGCTTTCTCGCCGGATAGTTCTTCACAATGATGACAGATATTTTTAGCGCTTTTGCCGCCCTTGTTTTTGTCCTTGGCCTTTTGGGGCTGTTTGTTTGGGCGCTTAAACGCTTTGGCCTTGTGCCCGGCCATGTTGTCACTGGCAAAGCAAGTAAACAAATTAAAATTCTTGAAAATCAGATGCTGGACGGCAAAAACAGGCTTGTGAGCATGCGCTGGCATGATAAGGACTATCTGATCGGCACAGGCGCGAACGGCATCACTGTTATCGACAAGCGCCCCGCAGTAACAGAAAATACACCAGAGACGGAGGATAAGGATGCCTGATATGCCCAACACTATATCCTCTCATACCAAGCATAAGCATTTACCAGGCATCAGGTTTCACAAAAAACTAGTACTAAAAACACTCCTGTTTTTGTTGCCTCTCTTTGGGGCTGCAGTTCTCATGGGGGCTGAAAGTGCTTTCGCTCAATCTCTGAACCTTGACCTTGGTGAAGGCGGCACGCTGACGGGCCGGGTTGTTCAGATGATCCTGATGCTGACCGTGTTGAGCCTGGCCCCCAGCATTCTGGTGATGATGACAAGCTTTACCCGTATGGTAATTGTCTTCTCGCTCTTAAGAAGTGCCATGGGAACCCAGCAGACACCGCCTAATATTGTGCTCATTTCCCTGGCACTTTTCCTAACTGGTTATGTGATGGCCCCTACCCTCACACAGGTTTGGGATAATGGCGTTCAACCGCTTATCGATCAGGAAATAGATGAAAAAGAAGCATTCCAAAGGGCTTCCGTGCCAATGCGGGCTTTCATGCTCTCACAGGTCAGGGAGAAAGATCTGGGGCTTTTTGTGGGGTTGTCAGGTGAAGAGGTAAACAGTGTAGATGAAGTTTCCCTCACCGCGCTGGTACCTGCTTTCATGATTAGCGAATTGCGCAGAGCCTTTGAGATCGGCTTCCTGCTTTATGTGCCTTTTATCGTTATCGATATGGTTGTCGCATCCATTCTGATGTCCATGGGCATGATGATGCTACCACCGGTGATGATTGCCATGCCATTCAAGCTGATCTTCTTTGTGCTAGTGGACGGCTGGAACTTGGTAGCCGGATCGCTTGTGCAAAGCTTTGGCACCGCCCCACCTCCCGGTGTAGGCGGATAACCAGCTTAATAGATTTCTTCTTTTGTTTTCAGGAACTTGAGCGATGGATAGGTTTC
>JBNKGK010000318.1:0-4035 GCA_050289785.1 Kordiimonas sp. | reverse complement strand
GAAAAGCTGGAACTTGTTGCCCCGGGTGATACGGTGCAGGTGGCAGGGTATGATTATCGTTTTGAGGGGGTGAAGCCTGTCGCTGGCCCTAACTTCACAGCTGTGCAGGGCCATTTTGTAGTGGAAAAACAGGGCAAGCCTGTAACAGTTCTTAACCCGCAGGACAGGGTTTACACAAACCCGGTGATGAACACGACAGAGGCGGCGATTCACCCTTTGGCCAGCGGTGACCTCTATGCCGTGATCGGCGAGGCGGCAGGGCAGGGGAAATGGTCTGTCCGGCTCTATTTCAAGCCTTTTATCTCTGGTTTGTGGGTGGGCGCACTTATGATGATGCTTGGGGGTTTCCTCTCGCTGAGTGACCGCAGACGCCGTATTGGCGCCCCGTCGCAGAAGAAGGGGGTATAGGCCATGCAGCGTTTCATTCCCCTTACTCTTGTTCTTGCCTTGATGAGCCTGTTTCTTGTCATGATGCTGCGGGATCGTGACCCACGCGAGATTAAAAGCGTGATGATTGACAGGCCAGCCCCAGTTTACAGTCTGCCGTCACTTTATGACGAAGGGCAATTGGTTTCCAGCACAGCCCTGCAGAGCGGTAAACCGGTGTTAGTGAACTTTTTTGCCAGTTGGTGTGTGCCCTGCCGTGCGGAGCATGGAAGCCTGATGAAACTGGCTGCTGAATATAAAATCCCTATCATTGGCATTGCTTATAAAGATGATCCCGCCGCTTCACGCCGTTTTATCGAGAGCCTTGGTAACCCCTACACAGAAGTGGGCGTTGACCGTGATGGCCGCACTGGCATTGATTGGGGTGTGACAGGCGTACCTGAGACCTTCCTCATTGATGGGCAGGGCATGGTGCGCTATCGCCACTGGGGGCCCATATTGGATGATGGACTGGGGGCGAAACTACTGCCTGAAATCAGGAGGGTTTCGTGATGGCTCGAAAGCTGTTGATCCTTGTTTTCTGCCTGTTTCTGGCTCAGCCGGTTCTTGCGGTGGCTGTGGATGAAAAGCCCCTTGCCGATGTGGAAAAAGAAGCACAGGCACGGGCGTTGATGAAGGAAATCCGCTGCCTGGTTTGCCAAAACCAGTCCATTGAGGATTCAAATGCCGAGCTTGCCCAGGATTTGCGCAAGATAGTGCGGGAACGGATTGCTACCGGTGATACTCCTGACAATGTAAGGGCCTATCTGGTGGATCGTTATGGGGATTGGGTGCTTCTCGAGCCACCTGTAAAGCCACGCACCTATTTTCTATGGGCTTCGCCTTTTGTGTTCCTGCTTATCATCTTGTGGATGGTTTTCGGGCGACGAAAAAGCGGGCGGGAAGCCCAGCCCCTGACTGAAGAAGAACAGGCTGAGCTGAAAAAAATTCTAACCGGGGAAGAAGGCAAGAAATGATCTGGTTAATATTTGCTTTTCTTTGCCTCGTTGTTGTGGCCCTGCTTCTGACTGTACGCGTGAAAGACAGCGAACAGATGAACCCCATCGATCATTATAAAGGCCAGCTGAAGGAACTGGAAGCAGATGAAAAGCGCGGTGTGATTGATGCTGGTTCTGTGGCGGCTGCGCGGCTGGAAATTGAGCGCCGTATCCTCAAACTGGCGCATCAGGAAACAGGTGGCGCCAAAGCGGCAGGTGCTGCTGGTGCCCGTGCCATCTATGGGGTGGCTGGGCTGTTAGTGATCGGCGCTTTTGCGCTCTATATGCTGCTTGGCAGGCCAGATCTGCCCGCCAAACCGGCCGCTATTTTTGAAGCCCGTAATGAACCCATCCAGGAAGGCGGGCCTACCTTCGCAGAGGCCATCAGTTCTGTGCAGGATCATCTGGCCATTAACCCGGAAGACCAGACAGGTTGGCAGGTGCTAGCTAAATCATCCTCTGCAGTTGAGGAATATTCTTTGGCGGCCAAAGCCTATAACAGGCTTGCTGAGCTTGATCCGGCGGATGGGCGCTGGCGTGCGCAGGAACTGGAAGCCTATCTCAATCTGGCAGGGGGCAAGGTAACACCTGCAGCAAGGCTGGTGCTGAGCCGTCTGTTGCAGGATTATCCAGACCAGCCAGCAGGGCACTATTATCTGGGTCTTGCGCACCTGCAGGCAGGTAACAAGGAAAAGGCCAAAGCTGTGTGGCAGGCTCTGGCAGATCGTTCCGGCTCTAATGCGCCGTGGATGCCAACCCTTAAGGTACAGTTACGGTCCCTCGGGGTGAAGCCACCACAACTTTCTAAAGAGATGGTGGAAAGCGTTGGTGCCATGAGCGAAGAGGATAAAGCCGCCTTCATTCGCTCAATGATGGACCGTTTGGCGGCGCGCTTGGAAGAATCACCTAATGACCCTCAGGGCTGGATGATGCTGGCCCGCTCACATTTGGCACAGGGGAACGAGGAAGAGGCTATTTCGGCGCTAAAGCGCGGTTTAAGCCATATTCCGGCTGATCAGGCGGCTGGATTACAGGCCATGCTTGACAATATCAGCGGAAAAGCAGACCCTTAACTCTATAGTCAGATTTATTGGCGATGCTGCCAGCCTGTGGCAGGCGTGGCCGCGCCTTTGATGTGGGCAGAATGCTCAATTTGGATATGAGCTGAAAAAGCCGTAACCCCCTAATAGGCTTTGGGACGATGACTGAGATAAACACTGGTACCTCCGGGCTTGGATCAAAGTTGCAGGCGCAGCTTCAGCCAGCACGTGGCGAAAAGGCAGAGGGCAAGGGCCTGAACCTGACGCCCAGTGCGGATGATATCATCGAAATCCGTCGCCGCCGTCAGGCAGCTGAGCTTAAAGATAATGGCTTTCAAACACCGGCGTCCAGAAAAGCTCGGGTGGCTCTTTCCTCTTCTACGGAAATCGAAGAAGCAGGTGAGCGTGTCAGCCAGCTTAAAACCAGCAACCGCGAAGCGCCTGTGGGCAGGCTTTCCGAACAAACGGGTGTGCACCGTAATGTGCCGCTTGGGCAGATTGTGGATATCCGCGTTTAGAAACCTACTGTTTGGTAACTCTTACTGTCTGACTCAATAGTCCATGGCCAGCGAAGGCTGGCATCCAGAGGCTGAGAAGGGTGGCTGGATTGGCCTACGCCAGTATGACGAGATGGGTTTTCTGTTTCTTCTGCCTTCGAAGCAATTCTGCTGGCTATTTCATCTGATGTAGCTACCATGCGGCCATGGCTGACCCTGTAAACCAACCCAAAAGCTTCCATTATATCGTGCCTGAGGGCGACGAGCGGGAGCGGCTTGTCTGCAAGGATTGTGGTTTCATCTCTTATGACAACCCTCGCATCATTGCGGGCGCTGTGGTGGAACATGAAGGTAAGTTTCTGTTATGCCGCCGTGCGATTGAACCGCAATATGGCAAATGGACAATCCCTGCTGGTTTTCTGGAGCAGCACGAAAGCCCGGAAGAGGGAGCCGCGCGTGAGGCGATGGAAGAAGCCTATGCCGCTATTGAAATTCTGGATATGCTGGCTGTTTATACCGTGAAACATATTTCACAGGTGCAGCTGATGTACAGGGCGCGCCTGCTGGCACCAGCGTTCAAACCTGGTTATGAAAGTCTGGAAGTGGCCTTGTTTGAGTGGGATGATATCCCTTGGGGTGAGATTGCTTTCCCCAGTGTGCATTGGGCATTGCATCATTATCGTGCTGTGAAGGGCAAAACAGGTTTTGCCCCGTTCACGAATCCGGAAGTTTAGCCTTCTTTGCTATTTTCTTCTTTGTCTGTAGGCATATATTTCATCAGCATGGGCATTTGCGCCATCATGAAGATAAAGGTGGTCCCCATATAGCCGAAAGTTTTGAAATTCACCCAGAAATCCGTGCTTTGGGTGCGCCAGATAAATTCATTCACCGCAGCCATGACGAGCAGGAAAAGGGCGTAATTGCGGGTGAGTTTACGCCAGCCCGTATCGTCCATCTCCAGCGCCATTTCCATCAGCATTTTCATATAAAGCTTGCCAGTGAAAAGACCAAAAACCAGTACGACAGCAATAAGCCCGTTCACCACAGTCAGTTTCATCTTCACGAATATATCGT
>JBNKGK010000317.1:0-4082 GCA_050289785.1 Kordiimonas sp. | reverse complement strand
AGACCTCACTGCCTTAATTGACACCCTTTCCGGCACAGATGTGGTGGTTATCGGCCTGCCTGCCATACCACAGGATCTGTTCAACTACCTGTATGAAATTGCTTACCTGCCTTCTGTTTTCGAGGGACAGGGCACTGCTAACCTTGCGTTGAACCTGGGCAAACCCTTTTTCAAGCTGACCAAGGCAGGCCCCAGCCAATATCCGTCTGACCTGGGCAACGCCAGCAAATTAACTCCCTCCACCACCAGTGCCATTTCAGCAGAACTGTATGACATCACCTTCAACACCATGCAGCTTGGGATCTATAAGTTCAAACACGGTTTTGAAGAAGTGATGCCCCCCACAGAGCTGGCGACCCTGCTCATCAAACAGGCTGCAGATTACTCTCAGAAAAATGGCCCCTACAAGGTTTATTATGAAAGCCTGAAATCCTTTTACGCCAACAATGCCAATGACAAATTGTTGCAGGGCCTTGTGTTTCTGGTCACAGAATTTGATCTGGGTGACACGGAGACAGAAAGCCACAGCCTGGCCTTATTGGCAGAAACCAGCCTAGCGGCTGGAGACACCCCGCTGGACCAGCTTTATACCCAGATAGAAAACGCCATTTCAAAGGGTGTCCTTTCACTTATCCCAACGGTTATTCCCAACGGGCCGTTCGCTGATTTTGTGCAGGCTATTATTGACGGCACGGACTTCAGCATTGGCTCTGCTACGTCGCCTGTGCAGGTTACCTACCCGGCTCAGCACGACAAAATCACTGTCACCGGACGCACAACAGACTTTTTGGGTGTTGCCCTCACCGTCACCGTTGAGTTTACCATGAACGCCAATGGCAAAAACATTGACACCGCCATGACACTGGACGTGGGCGAAGTGTCCTTTAACGGTGTGCAATGGTTCACGCTGGACAGTCTAACCATCTCCAGCACGGTTTTAGGCAACAACAACCGCATCACCGGCAGCGTCGCTACCAACATCGAGCTGGGCAGCAACCCCATTTCCTTTGCTGTGGATTTCCCCTCTTCCGCAAATGGTAAAGTAGTCATTGATGGAGATTTGTCTACCAACCCGCCTTCACTGAATGACCTGTTCCAACTGCTGGGCGGCATGAACTTCATGAACACCCTCCCGGAACAGATTAACAGCGCAGGCAATATTGAACTGCAGAAGCTGAAATTCGGCTACAGCTATGAAGACAGCCAGATTGAAACCTTTGAACTGGCGCTCACCAATACCAAACAATGGCCTCTTTTCGGCAAACTCACTCTGGCCAACCTGAATTTTAACATTGCGCTTGCGGAACCCACAGGCAGCCGCACCATAAGCTGGACCGCGCAAACCACCGCCGTTATCGGGCCAGAAGATGACCCAACCAAATATGGTTCCATTGACATTTCGGTTTCCTACCCGAACCTGACGGTTAGCGCGAACCTGACAGAAAATAGCATCCCCATTCCTGTAGGTGACTTGGTCACTTTCTTCCTGCCTTCTGATTACACCATCAATCTCGATGCCAGCCTGGGCAATTTTGACATGAATGTCACCCCCGGTGAAAAAGGCGCGGAAACGATCTATTCCCTGAGCGCAGGCATAGACCTGCTGAATTGGGACCTTTCCCTGGGTGTGGCAAAATTCAGCCTGACCAACATATATGTGAATGTGGTCGGCAGCGGCTCTGACGAGCCAACAGGCACGCTGGCCGCCACCACAGTTCTGTTTTCCGATCAACCGGATATTGCCGTTACCCTGACCCTGACCGCCGGTTATGCGGGCAGCGGCTCTTGGTCTTTTGCTGGTGTGCAGGGCAACAATGCCATTAAAGTCAAACAGATTATTGAAACTTACTTAGGGTCAGACTGGTGGGTGGATGGCATGCCCAACCTGGATATTTCCGAGTTGGCCTTCAATGTGCAGTCCACCGGCAGCGGGACAGACACAGCAGCCAAATCATATATGGTGGGCGGCACCATCACCGTGTGGGATACCCCGCTGGGTGACAGCTTCCAATCCATCATCACTGGCAAGTTCGGCAGCGGCCCTGCCGCAGACAAGGCCTTTTTCATCAAACAGATGGAAGGCAAGGCCCCTGTGCCTGTGCTAAACAGCAGCGGCAAAATTGAGGTCATGAAAAGCAAGCCCCTTCTGCTTGCTGCCAATGATGATGCACCCACCAGTTATGGTGCTGTTTCCGCCCAGATCATCTGGAATAATATCGACCTCACTGTCTTCTATAACTATGACAAGGGCTATAATTCCTATGGCTTCTTCTGGGGGCCACTATCAGCGAAAATTGACAGCCAAACCAACACCGCGACACTGAAATTCACGGAATCCACCTCCCTTGGTTCTATGGTGGAAACCTTTGTTTCTTGGCTCACCGGCTCCAAATTCGGCCTTGGCGCACCCTGGAACATTCTGGATGAAATCACCCTCTCCAATTTTGAAATCATCTGGAACTTTAAGGATGAAACCGTCAAGTTCAGTGTCGACATTGGCCCGATTGACATCATCTTCGCCACTATCAAAGGCTTTTCCATCGAATATGTGCCCACGGGTAAAAAGCAAGGTGTGCACGTGGCACTGGAAGGCAACTTCCTGTGGGAGACAGGCGCAAGCGCTAATTCCCTTGGCTGGAATGCGGCAGACCCATCCAGCACACCCGCACCGCCCGGTGGCGGCAACAAATATCTGGATCTGCGCCTTCTCGCCGCAGGCCAGCATGTGCAGGTGGCGGGCCTTCAGGGCATTACCTCCGTGCAGGATGCCATTAAAATACTGGCAGACTTGCCTGTCCCAGACGGCAACAGCATACCCGCCATTGGCTTTGACGCCGGAAACAACTGGCTGTTCGGCACAGACTTTGGCGTGCTGAAAATTGAATCCGGCAGCAATGATGACAGTGATAGCACCGCGCTGGTGGAAGCGGACAGCACAACAGCCTCCAGCCCATCCTACACCCTGACCCTGCAGGTGGTGTTCACTGACCCGACGCTTTATGCCCTGCGCATCGCACTGGAAGGGGGGGCCGCAAAGGTTTTTGCCGGGCTTGATTTTCAG
The DNA here is from genome assembly GCA_050289785.1 of Kordiimonas sp. Lineage (GTDB taxonomy): Bacteria > Pseudomonadota > Alphaproteobacteria > Sphingomonadales > Kordiimonadaceae > Kordiimonas. The sequence goes on along the minus strand of JBNKGK010000317.1, from coordinate 1,021 downwards.
GTGATTTATCGCAAGCTGGGTGATGGCCTTGGTGTCTTCTCTGCCGAAATCACACTTCCCACCATTATGCGGCGGTTGGATGTGGGGGCCTACACTATCACCCTGCCCACCTTTGGCGTGGAAATTTACACCAACGGGGACTTTAAATTTGATATCGGTTTCCCCTGGAACGAAAACTTCGCCCGTTCTTTCTCTGTTGAGGCCATTGTGCCACCAGGCATTCCCGTGCTCGGGTCCGGCGGGTTTTACTTTGGCAAATTACCTGCTGTGGCCGTTACACAGCTTCCCAAAGCAACAAACGGTTTCTTTAACCCCAACCTTGTGTTTGGCTTTGGTGCACAAGTGGGCCTCGGAAAATCCATCGATCTGGGCATTTTAAAAGCCGGGTTCAGTCTGACTGTGTTTGGTATTATTGAAGGAATATTGGCCAAATGGAACCCATATGACGGAACCAGCACAGGCGGCGGCAGTGCGCTCTCGCTGCAAGGGGAATATTATTTCTGGCTGAGGGGCACGTTCGGTGTTATCGGAAAACTCTATGGCTCTGTTGACTTTGTCATCATCAAGGCGTCTGTAGACATTAATTTCAAGATTTATGTCCAAATTACCCTGGCGTCTTATGAGCCAATTCCCATCACAGCTTCTGTATCTGTCAGTGTAAGCGCCAAGGCAAAAATAAACCTGGGCCTGTTCTCCATTACCCTGAGCTTCAGCTTCTCAGCTCATATCAAGGAAACATTCGTACTAGGTGCGTTCCAGAACCCGGACGATGCACCATGGGAAGTGGCCCCGTCGTCAGACAAGGGCCGTATCGCTTCCCTGAAGGCCGAGCGTCTGCAAAAATATATGGACCTGCGCACCTTTGCGCTTAATGCCACACAGGCCCCGGCGCCCAAGGCCCTGAACCCGAACTGGGGCAATCTGAAAGCCAGCAGCAGCCCCACAGCGCTGACTGCATATCTAGGCTATGGCCTCACCATCGCGGGGGATGAAGCCTTTAATTCCGCAACACCAGACAAAA
>JBNKGK010000316.1:0-4093 GCA_050289785.1 Kordiimonas sp. | reverse complement strand
GCCCCTTTTTTATAAAACAGTCCGTCGCACTCATGCTTCGTTCTGTCTCGACAAAGTAGCGGCATCTATTGCGCACCTATATTAACATGTCCTAATATACGGACTTAAGAAGGAGGGGAAACATGATAGCAAACCATCTTAAATACCTAACAGCGGGGCTTGGTGCCCTGCTCTGCGTTACCACATCAGCGCAAACATTTGCCGCAGATCAATACGGCCTGCCTACCGCCAAAGCGGAAAGTGTGGGTATGTCCACCGAGCGGCTGAAACGCATTGCCCCGGCCATCAAGGAATTCGTTGATGCCCGGCAAATCCCTGGTGCCCTGACCGTGGTTGCCCGTCACGGAAAAATCGTTCATTTCAACGTACAGGGCTGGGCAGATGCCGAAAAGAAAAAGCCGCTGAAAGCTGACACCATCTTCCGCCTTGCCTCACAAACCAAGCCTGTGACCGGTGTGGCTGTTATGATTGCCTTCGAGGACGGCAAATTCCTGATGAATGATCCGGTCTCGAAATATCTGCCCGAATTCAAGGATATGACGGTTTACACGGAAGATGGCCTTGTAGATGCTGAAAGCCCCATTACGGTTCGTCAGCTCATGTCTCACACATCTGGCCTGACACTGCACTTTTTTGATAACCCGGTTTCCAAAATGTACCGCGAGAATGGTGTGGTTAGTGTGGTGCCCCTGTCACTGGCGGACTATGTAAAAAAAGTGGCAGAGCAGCCCCTTTTGGCCCAGCCCGGCACCGCCTGGAATTACAGCACGGGCATGGATGTGCTGGGGCGCCTGATTGAGGTGTGGTATGGCACCAGCTATGAAGAATTTTTGCAGGCACGCCTGTTCCGCCCGCTCGGCATGAAAGACACCACCTTCCATGTACCCATGAGCAAGAAAGAGCGTATTGCCCAGGCTTATGTGCCCGATGAAAAGAACGGCATGGCCCCTCTGCCCGATGACCATGACTGGAGCGTGGATAAGCTGCTCACTCATAAACGGGCAGAAAAAGGTGGTGGCGGCCTGATGAGCACAGCGGCAGATTATATGCGGTTTGCCCAGATGCTGGTGAACGGCGGCGAGCTGGACGGTGTGCGCATCCTCAGCCCGACATCCATCAAACTGATGAGCGCTAACCACCTGCCAGAAAGCATGGGGGACTCCCCTCTCTCCTCACTTGGCAATTATGCCTTCTCCATGCCTGGCATCGGCTTTGGCCTCACCGTTTCTGTGATCACTGACCCGGTAGCAGCAGGCATGGCAGGCCCAGCCGGCCAATATGGCTGGGGCGGTGCCTTCAGCACGGATTTCTGGATTGATCCGGAAAGTGAGCTTGTAGGCATGATCCTCACTCAGCTTCTGCCGTCCGGCACATACCCCACCCGCGCCCGCATGCAGCAAATGACCTATCAGGCTGTTCTTAGCGATTAAGGAAAGAATAAAAGGCCCCCACGGTATGGTGGGGGCCTTTGCCTGAATTCAGTAGGCTCAGCTTAAAAATTATAAGCCAGGCTAACACCATACATACGTGGCGCCCCCATCGCACCTTGCAGCGAAAAACCACTAGCCCGTGGCACCGCACTCAAATTGGAAGCATACCGCTTATTCAAAAGGTTGGTTGCGAAAGCGGATAACTGCCAATGCCCGTCATCGGTCTCCAATGCTGCCGAGACATTTAGAAGACCAAGAGAGTCCCTAGCATTCAAATCAGTATTGAATATGGAGAAAAATATCCGATTCTGCCATTGATAATTGGCTCTGAACACAGCTCTTAATCCATCTGTCAGTGGCACAGCATATTGCCCCCCCAAGCTGAACTGCCAATCAGGAACACGTGTAAGCCGGTTACCCTCCAAATCCTGCAACCCAAGCTCCAAAAATGCAGGGTCTATACTGGTAAGATCTTTATACTTAGCATCGATATACCAAGTTCCGTTGGCGGAAAGTCGAAAATGGTCGAAAACCTCAGCCTCCAACTCAAACTCCAGCCCTGAAATTGTCGCAGCTCCCGCATTTTCCACCTCATTTCTAGGCGACCCAGTCACCGGGCTTAACCTGGTCACGGCTTGCTGCAGATCTGTGTAATCCATATAAAAGCCCGTGAGTGCGGTTCGTGCCCGGCGGCCAAGCCAAATCGACTTCACCCCCATTTCATAGCTCCAAACGAACTCAGGATTAAACACTATCGGACTGAATGTATTGATGCCTCCCGACTTAAACCCACGAGAAACGCTGGCATAGAGGGTATGATCATCCGTGGGCGTATATTCGACTGCCAACCGGGGGGTAAATGCATCCCACGAGCCACCGGCAGTCAAGCTAGAACTGTTACCAAATATAACCCTGTTGTCGACATAATCCTTCTGGTCTTTCGTGTACCGCCCGCCGAGCGTTATACGAATATCATCCATAGGGCGGAAGCGTAACTGCGCATATACGCCATAGGATTCCAAATCCTGCACTGCATCCAAAAAGATATTCGAGCCAATGGAAATTGGTTCACCCAGTTCCGCTCGCAGATAAATCCCCCCAACAATTAAATCCAGTCGATCAGTGATATCTGCAGTCAGTGTCAACTCCTGAGAGAATTGCCAAACGTTCACGTCGACCGGATTGTAAATAGTGAGAGGCGCAGCAATACCGTCCCCATCGACATCAAGCGATTTCTCAAATGAAACATATCCTGTCGTTGACGTCAAAGTGGTAGACGGATCAATATTCCAGGAAGCGCCAAATATCGCCTTATAATCCTCCAACCGAACGATGTTCCGATAATCAGCCTGATACGTTAACGCGCTCTGGTTCAGAGTAGACTCCGGCACTCCAGCAGCTTCTGCTGCAGAAGGAACATCTGACCGAGCCCGCCCAAAATCAAGAGTAAAGGTCGGTGATGAGCGATCTATCGTGCGCTCCAGAACCAGATTTGTCTCAATATCATCTCCAAAATTCGCAAGGAAGACAGCTCGCGCCTGAACCATGTCAGTATCATTGCGGTCTTCATCCAGCAATGTGTTCGTCAGCCATCCATCTGATCGCTGTGTACGAACCGAAAGCCGACCAAGGAGTCTGTCCCCAGCCAACGGTCCACTTACATGCCCTTCCAAATCAAGACGATCATAATTCCCGAACGTGGCCTTAATACCAACCTCCAACTCCTCTGTTGGTCGTTGGGAATGAATATTGATAGCGCCACCTGTGGCATTTCTACCTGCTATAGTTCCCTGCGGGCCTCTGAGAACTTCGATGCGCTCCACGTCAAGGAAATTTGCGTTCAGCATAAAGTGACTAACAAACGGAACTCCATCCTGGGAGGCCACAACACCCAGTTCATTGCCGACATTTGTCAGTTCAGAACCAACACCGCGAATTGAAATGCGGACATTGGCGCCACTTTCCGTAAACTGCAAGCTTGGTGTAAGCATCTGCAGCTCTCTATACCCATAGACGCTCGCCTTTTCGAGGTCATCCCCCGAGTGCGCCGAAATCGCAATTGGAATATCCTGCAGGCTTTCTGCCCGTTTTTCGGCTGTTACGATAATTTCTTCAAGAACAAAGGTGTTTCCATCACTGTCTGCAGTAGCCGTACTGGTACCATCCTCATCTTGCCGCACAACCACTGTGTCATCACCATTAAAGCTGAAGGTGAGGCTGGTACCGGCTAATAGCTTACGGATGGCATCCAGCGGTGAATAAGTGCCATTGAGCGGTGCAGTACTTACACCCGCCACATCGGCATCCGAAAACATAATCTGCAAATCACCCTGGGTAGCAACGGCCCGCAGGGCGGTATCCAGCTTCTGGGCTGGCAGGTTATAGGCAACCAGCGTGTTGGCATCCGCCGCCTCGGCGGCCTGCACCCCCACAAACAGGCTGGTGGAACTGAATAAAACAGCGACAAGGCTGCGTCGAATGGTTTGGCTTGGCATAAAAGGCCCCTCCTGATGTTTCTTCCCCAGTTCACGCCAAAACTGGCGGGAACACAGGGGCCTCAGCAAAACAGTTTTTTGCCATTTCCTGCCCCTGTTATGAGGGACTATGTTTTGAAGGCCATATACCCGACACATTTTTTGATTTTTTTTGAAAAAAGTTAAAAT
>JBNKGK010000315.1:0-4112 GCA_050289785.1 Kordiimonas sp. | reverse complement strand
CAGCGCTACAGGCTTTGCTTCTACGTCGGGGACGCGCGCAACGGGTGCGCGGAGCTGCTTGGCGTGGACGTGTATGCGGCGCAGGCGACGAAGACGGTGTCGTACGAGTCACAAGGGACGGGTGGGCACAAGCGAGCCAATCGAAGCTTTTGCAGAGATTGCGCCATTGGTTGAAGGCTTTGATTTTGGTAAATTCGGCCGGTCAACCGCCAAACTGGACCCGGCTGATCTTGAGATGCTGAACGCTAAAATCTTACACATGACACCCTATGAAAAGATTGCTGACCGCCTGGACGGTGTAGATGAAACATTTTGGGAAACGGTTCGACCAAACCTCTCCAAACTTTCCGATATCAAAGATTGGCAGGCTATTATTAATGGCCCTGTAGAACCTGTTATTGAAGATGCAGACCATATCGCCAAGGTGCGTGAGTTACTGCCTGAAGGTGATTTAGGCGCAGATAGCTGGAAGCAGTGGACAGATTCTATCAAAACTGAAACAGGGGCTAAGGGCAGGGCGCTTTTTATGCCCCTCAGACAGGTGCTGACAGGGCAGAATCACGGGCCTGATATGGGGCAGCTTTTGCCATTGATTGGCCGCGAAAAAGTGTTAGCACGTCTTGAGGGTAAGAGCGCGTAACCATGCTGGATATTCATGTTTATAACAGTATGGCGCGGGCCAAGCAGCCCTTCAAGCCCATCGACCCCAAAAACGTGCGCATGTATGTGTGTGGGCCAACGGTTTATGATTATGCCCACATAGGTAACGCTCGCCCTGTTGTTATCTTTGATATGCTGTATCGCCTGCTTCGGCATGTATATGGTGTCGAGCATGTGACCTATGCCCGCAATTTTACGGATATTGATGATAAAATCATGAACCGTGCTGCGAAAGAGGGCACCAGCATCAAGGCAATTACCACGCGTTACACCAAAGCCTATCTGGAAGATATGGGCTCGCTTGGGGCCATGGAGCCGGATATTCAGCCAAAAGCCACAGAGCACTTGCCGCAAATGATTGCGATGATGCGCACCCTTATTGAAAAGGGCCATGCTTACGAGGCTGAAGGCCATGTGCTGTTTAATGTGCCATCTATGGAACATTATGGGCGTCTTTCCGGGCATTCACGGGACGAGCTGGTAGCCGGTGCCCGGGTGGAAGTGGCACCCTATAAAAAAGACCCGTCTGATTTTGTGCTGTGGAAACCATCATCAGATGATCAGGTAGGCTGGAACAGCCCCTGGGGTCGTGGCAGGCCCGGCTGGCACCTTGAATGTTCCTGCATGATCGAAAAGCATCTGGGTAAAACCATTGATATTCATGGCGGCGGGCAGGATTTGATCTTCCCTCACCATGAAAATGAGATTGCGCAAAGTGAATGCACCCACGGAGAACAGTTCGTGCGGTACTGGATGCACAATGGCTATCTCACTGTGGACGGTGAGAAAATGTCTAAATCCTTGGGCAATTTCCATACAGTGCATGATTTGATTAAGGATCATCCGGGTGAGGCCATAAGGTTATCACTTATGACAGCACATTACCGCCAACCGCTGGATTTCTCCCTGAACAGTATGCGTGAGCAAAAGGCGCGACTGGACCGCTGGTATCGTCTAACGGATGGCGTTGAGGCTGTGGAGACTGTGCCGCAATCTGTTCTTGTGGCTCTGGCTGATGATTTGAATACGCCCAAAGCCATTGCCGCCCTTGATGCGCTTGCCGCCCCTGAAACGGCAGCAGAGTTGAAGGCGGGTGCCCAGTTTATGGGGCTGTTGAATAAATCCAGCGCTGAATGGTTTCAGGATTTTGATGAGGCTCAGGCAGTCTTTATTGACACCAATACAAGTGTTTATCAAAAGGCCCGGAGCGAGAAGGATTTTGCTACCGCTGACCACATACGGGATGAGGCAGGCAAGCTTAACCTCATCATCGAAGTAGGGGCAGATGGCATCAAATGGCGTAAGGCAGACTGATGTCTGAGCACCCCGTTATCATTCTGGTGCGCCCTCAGCTTGGCGAAAATATTGGCAAGGCCGCACGCGCCATGTTGAATTTTGGCCTGACAGAGATGCGGCTGGTTGCCCCGCGGGATGGCTGGCCAAATCCATCCGCTGGCCCCTCAGCTTCAGGTGCAGATATTGTGCTAAATGAGGCAAAGATTTTTAAAACGGTGGCGGAGGCAGTTGCTGATTGCCAGCATGTTTATGCCACTACCGTGCGTGAGCGAGATATGCCGAAAGCCGTGGTCACCCCACGTGAGGCTGCTGCGCAAATGCATGGCTATTTAGCAGAGGGGCAAAAGCCCGCTATCCTGTTTGGGCCTGAACGTTCAGGCCTTACTAATGATGATGTTTCTCTGGCAGATACGGTGCTTACCGTGCCTGTGAACCCTGAATTTGGTAGCCTGAATTTAGCACAGGCGGTTATTCTAGCAGCTTATGAGTTCCATCATTATGCAGATGAAACACCAGCTTATCAGCCGTCGCATCCTGATGGTGTGGCGGGCAAGCAGGAACTGATGGGCTTGATGGGCCATCTGGAAACTGAGCTTGATAAAAAGGGTTTCTTCCGTAGCGCAGACAGGCGCGACACACAGGTGAGAATGCTGCGAAATCTCATTCATAATGCGCAGTTTTCACCGCAAGAGGTGCGCACCATGAGAGGCATTATCAAATCCCTCACTCGGGGTAGGCCGATTGAAGAGTGAAAGCCATTCATCTTCTGTACAGTCTCTTTTGTTTTAAATAGCCATTTGATAGGGTTTACGCTTATTGGATGATTCTGGTTTGGAGGCTGTATGTCTTTTTTGGGAACTCTGGCAATTGTTGCGGCTTTAATGCAGGGTGCTCCTGATTCTACAGGAACTGCGGTTGCTTTACCGAAAGGAGAAGTTGTTCAGGACCCACAAACAGGTAGCTATTATCAGGTTTTTGAGTTTTATGGCAAACCGCCCCACACGTGGGAGCATGCAAGCCATATGGTGCGTGGCTATTTGTACGAAGAGCGGGAAGGGCAGCTTGCTTCCATTAAAAGCCTCGATACGCATTATTTCTTATTGTTGAGCTTTCCCAAGTTACGCATGGTTCCCATGTGGATTGGGCTGAGTGTACAGTGCAATGAAAGCGCTGATGCGACATGGCCTGATGGCAGTAACCTGCGTGAACAGAATTTCAGGGCCTGGAATGAAGGAACTGCAGCGAAGATTAGCCGGACTTGCCGGAAAGAAAAGGACACAGGGAATATCCATCCCGTATACTATCAGGCAGATGAGTTTGGCGTGCGCTGGGAATTAGGTAGCCCCAAGCAGAATATCACATATATGCTTGTCGAGTTTCCTGAACCTCCCGAGGAAGAAGACCGTAGTATGGAAACCGGGCAGCCATCCACAGAATAACTTATGAGGCTAACAGTTTGGCAACGCTGGGGGCAAAATAGGTGAGTACCCCATCTGCTCCAGCCCGTTTAAACGCCAGCAGAGATTCCATCATGATGGTGTCATGATCAAGCCACCCGTTCGCGCTGGCTGCTTTAACCATCGCATATTCGCCGGACACCTGGTAAGCGAAGGTGGGCACACCAAATTCGTTTTTAATATCCCGAATGATGTCAAGATAAGGCAGGCCGGGTTTTACTATAACGCTGTCAGCCCCCTCAGCGATATCCATGGCAACTTCCCTAATGGCTTCTATCCGGTTTGCGGGATCCATCTGATAGGTTTTTTTATCGCCTTTTAAAACGCCGCCACTGCCAACAGCATCGCGGAAGGGGCCATAAAAGCCTGAAGCATATTTGGCGCTGTAGGCCATAATTTGCACATGCTGGTAGCCAGCTTTATCAAGCTCGGCGCGAATGGCGCTCACGCGGCCATCCATCATATCAGACGGGGCAATGATATCTGCACCGGCTTCAGCTTGCACAACAGCTTGCTGAACAAGCACACCAACAGTTTCGTCGTTCAGGATAATGCCATCTTGAACAAGCCCGTCCTGGCCGTGGCTTGTGTAAGGATCAAGGGCGACATCTGCCAGCAGGCCGATTTCTGGTACCGCATCTTTAATGGCGCGCATGGCTGTGTTGATCAGGTTATCTGCATTCAGGGCTTCATCACCTC
>JBNKGK010000314.1:0-4113 GCA_050289785.1 Kordiimonas sp. | reverse complement strand
CAACGAGACATGGAGGTCCCAAGCGAGCGGCGCACTTTCGCCCATGGCAGGCGTGTCTGCACTTCCCCGTCCTGATGCCAAGCCGCCCAAAAGAGAATGCGCCTGTCTGTCACATCCGGCAAAAGCAGCAGCAGGTCAAGCGTGGGCTGCATGTCATCCACTTCCTTCGCGGTAATACGCACCCTTTTTCTGGCCTGCACGGTGGTCAGGCTGGCGGGGGCATAGCTAGTGGTCTCCGCCATGGTCTCGGGCCACAAAGCCCCCCGCATGGTGAGGAAACCGGCCTCCCTGTCTGGCAAGCGGCGCAGGGTCCAGGCGGCATTCACAAAACGATACTCAAGCCGGCTGAACAGGCGTTCCTTCAAGGCTTCTCTTTCCTCCCTGATGGGGGAAGCAGGAGGCTTCACAGCGTCTATCAGCTCTTTGGCCGTCTCCAGAAGTGCGCGTTCTGTATGGAGTGTCTGCATGGTGATATCCTTTCTAAAGGGTTGGGGAAATTATTAATCTGTTTGCATCTGCCAGTGCCAGGCAGGGCCATAGGTGTTGTAAATCTCGGCTGGGATGAACGGGTTAGGGCTGTGCCATGGGTCTGGCCCCAGCTCTGAGGGCAAAAACACGGGATGGCCCGCGCCAATGCGCCAGTTGCGGGAGATATAATCCCCCCGGAAACGGCTTTTCGCCTCCCCCAGAAACAGCCGCCAATCCTCTGCTTTCGTGGGATCAAACGCCCGCTTGGGCTCTGTTGCTGGGTGGTCGGCCTGATGAGCCTGCCCCGCCCTGGCTGCGCCCAGCCGCTCATCCCGCGCCTCCAGAATGGCTGGTGTGTAATAGGAAAGATGCTGGGGTAGCCTGCCTTTCTTGCTGGCTTGCCGCGTACACAGCTTGCGGATGGTGGGCAAAATATCGGCGTGCAGGCAGGCCCCAGCCTCCCGCCACAGGATAAGAGAGGCCAAATCAACCCTATTTTCCCTCAGCCCCGTGGCAGCAGCAATTTGTGATATCCAGTCCTCAGGCACAATCATGCCGGATATGGATTCAGCTTCTTGTTCTGGTATTTGGATTCTGGTTTTGGTTGGCAGGTTTTTGCCACCCCCATCGCCATGGCATTCGCTAGCCTTTTCGGGCGTGGTGGCAGTGCGAAATTTAGCCGCTTTGACCCGCCCACCTTTCGCGCCATTGGCCCGGTTTTTAGCCACTCGCGCCTCCACACCGGCATAAACCTCCGTCAGCTTTTTCTGCCGCCACAGGCCGTCTTCAATGGTAAAAAATTCAGCAAGCACAGGCCTGAGCCGCCGCCAGCGGGTGGGCGTGACCCCTACAATGCGGGCCAGCTGTTTGTTATCATCCTTCAAGGCACAGCCACGGGTGCGCCAGGCGCACATTAAAAGCAGCAGATAGGCCCCATGTTCCTCCGCTGTCAGGTGGCGGGTATCGGCCAGATAGGCATCTGTGAACAGGGGAAGGGCGGGAAATTCAGCCACAGGCGCCCTCCCCCGCAGAAAAACCTACTATTAACCAGCGCCAGAAGGGCCAAAGAAGGCAGGGGCCAGCGATAATGGCTATCGCCGATACGGCTTCTACCCAACAGAAAGAGCCAGAACGCCCTGTTTTGCTTGCTTCATTGCCCGGTTTGAGGCCGCCCGAAGCAGCCAGAAACAGAGCTTTATTTTTTCGAATCTGATGTGTCATGACGACATAATTTCGTTTTTCGTAACTTTTTGCAACAAAAATTACGTTTTTCGTAAGTGACTTCCCTTACATTTTTCGTAATATAGGAAAGTATGCGCACACAGGAATGGATCCGAGCTGCCCTCAAAGAGAGGGGATACAAGCTGAAAGACGTGGCAGAGGGCTTGCAAATAGCCCCGCCGCGCGTGAGCGATATTTTAAAAGGCGCCCGTGAGGTTCAATCTGATGAAATTGTGCCACTGTCTGAGCTTTTGGGCCTTTCCACAGCATCGCTTCTGAAAAGCCTGCAGGAAGGCAAGCGGGTTATTGTGCCGGGTGATACTGTAGCCCGCATTCCTGTTGCCGGGTGTTTAACCGGCACAGGCATTGTTGAGCCCCTGCCCGAAAACCATAGCTTTAAAAACGTACCGGTGCCACCCGATGCCGAAAGCGCCGAGGGCCTGCACTGTTATGTGATGGGTGACGAATCCATGGGGCAGGAAATCCGCGCTGGCAGCCTGATCATTGCGGCGGACCCGCGCCAGCATTATTTCCCAATGGTGCCTGGTGCCATTTTCCTGATCAAGCTGGAGGCCGAACCAAACAAGCTGTTCCTGCGCCAATATCTGAAAACAGAGGCGGGGGAAGACTGGCTTGTGCCCCTACCCGTGGCGCCAAACCCCGCGTATGAAAGCCTGCGCTTCAGCCTGTTGCCGGAAAGCCTGACCGGCAAAGCTAGCCAAGCTTCGCCTGGCGCGGCAAAGAACCAAGCTGCGGGCACGGAAACTCAGGCGCATAAAATCGCAGGCACTGAAAACATTGTTGCGGGTGTTCTGTGGGTACACCAACGCCACATGCCGGCAGCATCGTCTTAAGTTTCACCTCGGGCTGGCCAGTATCACCCTCTTCATTATCTTCTTTACGGGAGAAGCCCTTCTTCCCTTGCCTGGCATCTGCCCTCTCCCGACATGTCCCAACCCTGCTCTCGGGTTTTTCATGCCCCCTTGAGGCCACCCCCTTTACACTCACTACACATTCTCCCGTCTTTAGTGTTTTGCATCTTTAAGATGTTTAAAGGCTATCTATAGCCGTTTACATGATTCAGAAACCCCTATTTTCATTACTTTTAAGTGTATTAATTGGATAATAAGCACCTATTGAGAGCTTATGAGGGCATCAAAAAGGCACAATCAAGCACCTCCGTTGATATGCATCACCAGCCCACTCCCCCTTCCCAATCACTCCAAGTGTATCCCATCGGATAGTTGGGACGGGGGAGTGGGCTGGTGATGCTTCCGACCATGCCGTATATGACCAGAGGAAATTATTACATTAATCGTAATTTTTGTCTTGCTATAAATTTACGTTTTTCGTAATATTATGAAGCCGACACCGGTGAGTGCGGTGGGTTAGCGAAGCGGCAGGGCACAGCCCGGCCTCTCGCCAAATCCCCGAAGAGATGCAAGGGCCGCTCCTCCCCAAGTTTCCTTGCTTCTTCGCGGTTTCAGCCTGGCTGAATAACCCACTGCCTCACCCGGCATGCGGCCCCCTTTTTAAAAAGGTGCCTCGCGCGCAAAAGCCGGGGACGGGGAAAAAAGAAGCGCCTGCCCTTCTTCATTAAGGGGCAGGCGCTTTTTCATACTTTTTACAGTCATACCGCCACTTGATGGCGCTATCCATTGCCCTTTCCATATACGGGAGCTTCACAAGCGTAAGCGAGTTTAGCGATAACCAAACCTAAAACAGAAAGGCTGTATACTCCCTAACCTCCCACAACACTCAGCAAAGGGCCTGCATTCACACTGCCCTGGCGAACGCCTGTGCCCGCCCGATCAGTCAAGGATTGCGGATTGAAAAGCATATCATAGGCATTATCCGCATGACCCGTGCACCGGCCATGGAAGATACCCAGCAACGCTTGTTCATCACCCTCTCCCTCTATTTCATGAACAAAAACCTCCAAAATGGGCACATCCGTCATGAGCTGCGCCAACATGATGCCCATACTGGCTTCATGAGCACATGCCTTATCCAGCTCTGCCCCACCAGGCATCCCCATGGCCAACACAATATCAGCTTTTTTATCCTTGATCAGACGTTTGGAAGCCAGAGCCAAATCCTTAAAGCCTGGCACCGTGACCCGTTCTATCTTAAAATCGCTTTCATATCCTGGCTTTTTCACCAATCGATCCGTTGCAATGCCACCCATATTAACCCGGGCAAACATTGTATCCACAATACCAATAATTTTCATCACTGCCTCCTTCGGCTAACCTTTACAATTCCTTCGCCATGAGCATAACGTCCCCTATAGGGTTCTTATAGTAAGCGCTGATTTCATGAAAACCCAGCTTTTTTGTAGAGCCCCGTGGCGGAAGCAAAGCGCTTCAGCATATATAGTAATTAGAGCACGCATAAGGGCTGGGCACGAGAAAAAAGAAGCGC
>JBNKGK010000313.1:0-4138 GCA_050289785.1 Kordiimonas sp. | reverse complement strand
AGCGGCAAGCATGGTGAAGATGAAGAAAACAATCATCACTGGCTGTACCAGGGCAAACCCAATGGCCGGTGCCATAAAGGGCGCTGTGCAGGGTGTGGCGACGAGAACGGCCAGCACCCCCTTGAAGAAAGCACCTTTCAGGCCCTCTTTTGCGGCAAGGCTTTGTCCAGCTCCTTCCGCCCCAAAACTGATGGTAAACATGCCAGAAAGTGAGAGCGCGACCAGAACCATAAGCAATGTCAGTGCTGCGATAAACAGAGGCTCCTGCAGCTGGAAGCCCCAGCCTATGGCGGCCCCGCCTGCCCTCAATGCTAGGAGGACAGCCACAATCAACATAAAGCTCGCCCATATGCCAAACGTGTAGGCCCACCCTTCCGCACGACGGCTAGCGGCTGAGCGGTTATTGGCAGAAAGAAAAGCAAAAGCTTTTAGGGATAAAACCGGGAAAACACAGGGCATCAGGTTCAGGATAATGCCCCCTAAAAAGGCAAAACCAATGGCCTGCCATAAGGGAAAAGCCGCAGATACATGAGCAGGTTTTAGATGATCCTGATTTTCAGAGCTTTTTCCTAAGCCTTTGTTTAAATTTGGTGAAAGCTGAACAGATATTGTTTCTCCATTCTCATAGATGAGATGTAGAACGCCATCGGCAGACGTGGGATCTGAAGCAATTTTCTCTCGCTGGAATTTTAAGCGCAGTCCTTCATTTGTAGCTCGCCATGCTTGAGGCTCGGCATAAGCCAGAATGCCCTCACTGGCCGGGAAAAAATAGGCTTCCGACAAGCCTTTTTGTTCTTTCGGAGCCATAAAGACAAGGAGGCTCGCCTCTCCTTCTTGAAGGTCTAGTTTGGCATCCCAGTAGGTAGGCTCCGGCAAAGCAGCCCTCGCTGATGAGAAAAGTGCTGTGTTTCCTTCATTAAGCTCAGGCTCACCAATGGGAAGCGTAGTTGAAAGCTTCGCGCTTTGCGGCACACACTCACGCTCACACATCAGCCATTCAGCCTGTAAACCAATCTTAAGCTGATCGCCGCTATAACCAGTGGGGATAGAAAGTTTCACTAAAATGGAGATGGCATCATGGTAGCCATAGTTCATGAAGGGGCCATAAGGAATGGCCTCTGGCACCGGAAAAAGAGCTTCATTCACCTGCACGCCATCCGGCAAAGCCCAGTTCAATGTAGTGGCTGCGCCGCTATCCCCTGGGTTCAGCCAATAGCTATGCCACCCTTTGGTGGGTGTTAGATGAACAGCAAGCCAGGTTTCACGACCTGGTTTCACTGCTGATTGTTCGCTGTAAAGTGCAATGCTGCTTTTGCTGGCCTCTGCAGAGCTTAAAGGCACCGCACTCTGCGCTCCAAAAGAGAGAAAGAGAAAAAGAAAAGCAAGCGATGGTATCAGTTTACTCAATATATGGTTCACAGGGCCTATCCAGAAATAACAAGGTCTTTCCCTGTTCCTACACTGTCCGGGCCTGTTTGGCGAATAACATTGATCACAGATCAGATCACAACTGTGTCAGATAACGAAAACTTGTTTGTACGCCCACCAGAATTCAATGTTTTAATCAGCCACTAAAAGATTCACTCAAAAGCGAGGAATGACAATGAAAACACAAATAAGTATGGCGCTTGCCTATATGTTGGTTGGTACCGGTGTGCAGGCTGTGGATGTGCCGGTTAGCTCCAGCAAATGGCAAATTCAGGCAAAAGAGCATGTGCTGCAATCTTATAAGGGGCGCCAGGCGATTAAAATTCTGAATGGTGGCATGACACTGATGGACGCTAATTTCGGCAATGGTACGCTGGAATTTGATATTGCTGTGTCTTCTCAAAGGGGCTTTTCTGGTATTCGTTTTCGCCAGACAGAAAGTAAAGGCGGAGTAACCGCTGAAGAGTTTTACATCCGTCACCATTTACCCAGTAAACCTGATTCTAACCAATATACCCCGGTTTTTCATGGCCCCCTCAACCCTGCCAGTTTTGGACACGTGGCATCCACTTGAAGCTGAAGAAAATGGCATTGCCAACCTTGCCCGCGTGGCGGGCCCGGTTAAAGGGGCGGATACAATGCTGGCGAAAGTGGAGCTTTCAGCAGACCACCCTGTCACGATTCCCGTGAAATTTGGCTATTCTGATAAGGTGAAAGTCTATCTAAACGGTCAATTGCTCTATAGCGGTAATAACCAGTATAGATCACGTGATTATCGCTATCTCGGCACCATCGGCCTGTTTGATGAATTGCCACTCACCCTGAAAAAAGGAAAGAATACACTTTCCTTTGCGGTCTCCGAGCTGTTTGGTGGCTGGGGCATAATGGCTGACCTTGGCCCACATGAAGCCGTTTCTATTATTGCCCAGAATGGTGAGTGACTATTCACTCACCGTAATGGTAATCTTCTGTGAATAGATCGGCGGATTATGCGGCAGGTGGTTATGGTCTGCCAGCAGCAGTTGAAGCGTGTGTGGGCCCGGCGTCAGCTCAACCGTTGTTTCTGTCTGGCCACCGCCAAAATGCACATGGTTTTCATCCGCCGGGATATTCTCATCCAGCGGCGGCAGATCTGTATCGATAATCAGATGATGGTGACCGGTGCCAGCTTTATCTGTGCCCGCAGGGGCAACGCCCATGCCTTTCAGGCCGAATGTGACGGTGACAGGGCTGGAAACAGTGGCGCCATCAGCCGGGCTAAGGATATAGGCCATCGCTCCTTCCTTGGAAGGTGTTGCCTCAGCTAGCGCCGCGGAAGAAAGCAGCAGGCCAGCCATTGTGGTGAAAGCAAATTTACGCATCATAGCCCTCCATAAGATTCAAGTGTCTCTTCAGAGGCATATCATATATTTGCCCTCGTGACAGAGGCAAAGTTCCGCGCTATAGGGAGGCAGATTATATTCGATGAGGACGAAAATATTATGGCTATCCTGCCGCTTGTTTATGCCCCAAACCCCATTTTCCGCCAGAAAGCAGCCCCTGTGAGCGAAGTAAACGATGATATTCGCCAGCTTGCGGATGATATGCTGGAGACCATGTATGACATGCGCGGCATTGGTATGGGGGCCAATATGGTAGGTGTGCTGAAGCGTATCATCGTGGTGGATATTCAGGAAGAAGGTGTGAAGAAGCCACTTGTGTGCCTGAACCCGGAAATCACTTGGGCTTCCGATGAAACAAGCACCAATGAAGAAGCCTCTTTATGCTTTCCGGGGGTATCCGCAGATATCAGCCGCCCCAGCAGCATTAAAATGACCTATATGGGGCTGGACGGTGAAACCCATGATCTGGAAGCCAGCGATTGGCTAGCTACGGTACTTCAGCATGAGGTGGATTACCTGAACGGCAAAACCTATCTGGATCATCTTTCTAAAATGAAGCGTGATCGTTTGCTGAAAAAGAGCATCAAATACCAAAAACATGCCCACAGCCACGCCTGCCATGACCCGCACTGCGGCCATGATCATTGATTTTTAAAATACATCTCAGCTATAATTAAAGCACGATTAAGTTGTTTTTTGAGGGCTGTGATGAAGTTAATTGCATTCATATTTGGGGTAATAATTCTTGGTGCTATAGTTTGGCTGGCTTGGTCTTTTCTAGGTTATTTTCAAGCTTCCACAGACGAAATAAAAGCATCAATAATGGGTGTTGGTAGTGTAGTACTTGTAGCGATCATTTCCCAACATCTCTCCAAAAAAAGGGAAATAGAATCGAGGCATTTTGAACAGAAAACAATTGCCTATTCTCATATTTTTGACCTCATGTTTAAAGCCATACAGCTTAGCAAAGAAGACAAAGAGCTATCTCCTGCACAGTTAGCATCGGAGTCACTAAATATAAAAAAGTCCCTTATGGTTTGGGGAAGCCCTGCGGTCTTAAAAGCATGGGATCAATTTGAGGTGACTGCGAGCGCAGGAGAAGTTTCTGATGAAAAGAACCCACTAGAAATTTTAAAAAGAGTGGAGAATATTTTTAAGGCGATAAGGAAAGACTTGGGCCACAATGACACTGATTTAAAAACAGGTGATTTATTTCGCCTCATTGTTCGTGCTGAAGATAAAAATTTACTTTCTTGAAATATTGGCTCAGATAATTAACGGACGCAACCAAGAGCCTCTCAGATGAAAGGCTCTTGGTTATTTTAAAA
>JBNKGK010000312.1:251-4157 GCA_050289785.1 Kordiimonas sp. | reverse complement strand
GTAGGCCTATTTTGGGGAAGAAGTACAGCGCATTCAGCGTGGTAGGGAAGAAGTGAAAGTTTATGTTCGCTACCCACAATCCAGCAGGCACAGCCTTGCAGAACTGGAACAGTTGCGCATTCGCCTGCCCGATGGCAGTGGCGTCCCCCTTAAAACTGTTGCCCAAATAAAGGAAGGCCGCAGTCCCAGCTCTATCGAACGGATAAACGGAAGGCGCATCCTGACAATCACCGCTGATGTGGATAAAAATGTAACCACCCCTAATGTGGTCACAGATATTGTTGAATCCGAAATCCTGCCACAGCTAATGCAGGATATTCCTGGCTTACGCTGGCAACTGGAAGGCAGTTCGCAGGACCAGAATGATGATTTCGCAGCACTTGGCCGCGGTTTCATCATGGCTATTATTGTGATCTATGCGCTCGTCGCCACACAGCTCAAGAGCTATATTCAGCCTGTGATCATCCTCTTTTCCATCCCCCTTGGTATAGCCGGGGCAATTATGGGCCACCGTATTCTGGGGTTTGACCTGTCCTTCATTTCCATGTTTGGCATTGTGGCGCTGGCGGGCGTAGTGGTTAACGCCTCTGTGGTGTTGATTGACCGCTATAATATTGAGCTTGCAGACCCGGACGAGGATAGCCCACTGGATGCCGCTGTGCGAGCTACGCTGCGGCGCTTCAGACCTATTATCCTAACCACAATAACAACTGCGCTCGGCCTCTTGCCAATTATTGCAGAAACCAGCCCACAGGCTCAGTTCCTTATCCCGATGGCTGTCAGCCTCGCCACTGGCCTTGTGATTTCCAGTGTTATCATGCTGGTTGTTCTGCCTGCCATGATCCTGATCATTGAGGATGTGCGGCATTTGTTTGGTCACAAGCACCCGCATTTACAAAGCCAGGACACGTAAAGAGGAAGGGCGGCTAGCCGCCCTTCCATATTGAATTCTAAAAAGCTTTTTGCCACCCCAGCATAGCTGAAACGCCATTCTGCAGGTTATTACCATGCTGATCCTGCCAGATTGGGAACCCCACTTCCAGCGCCAAACGATGCCCCGATGAAGCCAAATAGTTGGCACCACCTGCCAACCACAATGTCTGGCGCGCATCACCCAATATTACCGGTACATTTTTCCAGGCTTGCTTATCTTCATAAGTTGCCCTGACAGACAAGCTGATAGAATCAGACACCACCAGAGAAGTCCAGCCCGTAGCCATCCACTGGTCACCCGCTTTTTCACCATAGCTGTTATGATCCAGACGGAATGTACCACCAATCTGGCCACCAAAAGACCAACCATCTTCAAACTGGCTATAGGTGAGAGAGGGCGCCACTGCCCAAGAGCCCGTACCAGCCTGCATGGTCAGCGGCAAACGAGCCGCCATAGTATTCTTGCTGCCCGTTTTCCCTGTTGGGATGACCCCACCCAGGGTAACATGCAGGCGCTTGCTCTCCCCTTTCCACAAAGGAACGATCGCATTCAGCTTGAGATCGGAAACACCATCTGCTTCCATTTCGTTTTCCATGCCCATCATGATCATATCCATGGATTTATCGTTATAACCAATCATGGCCGCCAGGGTGAGATGATCGCTCGGCGCATACATCAGGCTGGCCATCACCATTCGCATATCCATAGATTGGGGCCCCATTGCCGCATTTGCGGGATCGCCCATAGCCATTCCCATGGCACGAACAGAGGCCATCCATCCTCCCTTCTTATGGAAATGATCTGCCATAACACCAAGAGGAGCATGGCCATCAGGCCTTGCCTGTTTGTGGCACTCATCAGCAAGAGACACGCAAGAGAAAGCGGCCGCCGCCACTGCAGAAACAAGTATATTTTTCATATCAATATCCAGATGCAATAAAATAAAAACAAAGCTTGGAAGGCTTATTCACTCATTTATAATTGCATCTGAGGAGGGGCACGCCACTGCTTATAACGTGCCTCAGGGCCAAGAGCTCTAATCCCCTCAAAAAAAGAAAAGACCTCAATAAAAGCCAGCGTTTCAGGTGCCGTACAAGAAATACTGATCCCAAGAACAGCTGCACTTAAAGGGATGCAAGCGCCACAATGTTTCCCTTTACCTAAACCACGACCACTGCTGTTACAGATGTCGGAATAGGTGAGCACTCCGCCGTCAGGAGCGCTAAGGGCCGGATTAAGCTTGATATCCGCAGCCCCAGCAGCCACGAGCCCCTGAAAGACAAGAGCAATGGCCAGCGCCAAGACAAGGCACAGGCGCTCCAGACGATCAGAAATAGGAGTTAATCTTTCCATGGACACGCTTTATCAATATTAGCCCCATGAAACAAACAAAAGTTGCCTTCTGCGACATCTGATCCTAAGGCCATTTGGCCTGTATATCGAGGAAGTCGATAAAATCCACCCCAGCTTCTTCTAGCCAAGTTTCACTTGGGCCCTGCCAGCGATATTGCTGCCAATCCAATTTGCCACTTTTGTTAAAGATAATGCCCTCATCTTGTAACCGCGCCACTTGCCGTGCGGCTCCTGGCCTTTCACTGACTTTGCCCTGACTGTTTATCACCCGATGCCAGGGAATATTCTCCCCTTCCGGAGTCGCCGCAGTGGCAAAACCGACAATACGTGCTGTCACACCCGGCAGCAGGCTAGCAATCATACCATAGCTAGCCACCTGACCCACTGGTATTTGCCGAATCAATGAGTATATCGCAGCAAAGCTGGCTTCTCTTGCAGCCACAAGCTACTCCTGAATAAAACCAAAGGCGGAAAGGCCACGGAAACGTTCATCCATTACAACCTTGCTGGAAACAGGCGGGTGTGCTCGCTGCGGGCAAGCAGGCCTGTCACACAAGCGGCAGTTGGTGCCAACAGGGGTGAACTCAAGATTTTCCAGATCATGCCCTTTGACATACACAAGCTCCCGCGCGTGGGAGATATCGCACCCTATGCCAATAGCCAACTGCTGATCAGGTTGCCCATAAAGTGCCCCCACCCGTGTGACCGTACGTGCCACGGAAAAATAGGTGGTATTATCCGGCATCTGAATAATCTGCGTAAAAATTCGCCCCGGTGTTGAGAAAGTATCATGCACGTTCCACAATGGGCAGGTTCCTCCAAAGCGAGAAAAGTGGAAACGCCCTGCTGAGAAACGCTTTGACACATTACCCGCTTTATCCATACGAATAAAAAAGAACGGAATGCCTCGCGCGCCTGACCTTTGCAAAGTAGTAAGCCTGTGACAAACCTGCTCAAAGCTGGTGCCATAGCGCCTGCCTAAATGCTCCATGTCATATTTCAGTATTTTAGCATCACCCAAAAACCGGCTGTAGGGCATGAGAAGTGCGCCCGCAAAATAATTAGCGAGTGTTATCCTCGCAAGCTGTATGGCCTCTGGCGTGCGGAAGGGGTGTGCCTCC
The DNA here is from genome assembly GCA_050289785.1 of Kordiimonas sp. Lineage (GTDB taxonomy): Bacteria > Pseudomonadota > Alphaproteobacteria > Sphingomonadales > Kordiimonadaceae > Kordiimonas. The sequence continues at coordinate 749 of JBNKGK010000312.1, read as the reverse complement.
ACTAACCGGCCGATCTCGGCACCCCTTTCGAGAAAGCCAAGCTGAAGCGCCAACTGAAAAACCCTTGTGCTGTAATTCAGCATTTCCGAAAGCTGCAATTGCCGACGATGCATATCATAATAGCGCAGTGTTTCCGGCATCACGTCCTGCGGCATAATACGCACCCGCACATTATGGTTAGTATCCAGACGAGTCGCAAGCACCACAAAACTATCATCTCTGTTCAGATTTAGCTCTGCATGAAGGGCTTCTGCTGCTTCATCCAGCTCCGGGAAATAATTCTTATGCTCGTGAATAAAATCGCGCACTTCATCCACAGGAAAAATGGCATCCATTGCCGTAGTATTACGCTCAACATGCAGGCTGGATATCTCAGTTTCATTCCCTCTGGCCTGCCTGTAGGACTTATAAAGCAGACTGAAAGCTTCCACCGCTTTGGGCGCCGCGTCTGCAATATCCTGCATTTCACTTCGAGAAATATCGAGCCCGCGAAACATG
>JBNKGK010000312.1:0-241 GCA_050289785.1 Kordiimonas sp. | reverse complement strand
GAGGTCCGCAAAAGCCCGCGCTTCATCTGTGCCTGCAAAAGCGCTTAATTCCACATCATAGACTTCTGCCAGCCGTAAAAGGAATTGAGCTGATACCGGTCTTTGGTTACGCTCAACAAGGTTAAGGTAACTGGTGGAAAAACCCAGGTCTGCGGCCATATGTGACTGGGATATGCCTAGCTCCCGACGCAGCCGCCGCACCCTGGGGCCCGCAAAAATTTTCTTGGCTTTTACATCAACC
>JBNKGK010000311.1:0-4203 GCA_050289785.1 Kordiimonas sp. | reverse complement strand
TTGCAGATATTCATGTGAAGAAGCTTCGATTCCACATATTTACAGCAATATGTCCTTATTTTTACCATTCTCTTTATGGTATGGGACTTAGGTGAGGGTCTTGATTCTCTTGCTTTTTATCGTTGGATGGGATTCATAAGCAGTATATGCCAGAACATTACAAACCATTTACATCCAGCCTAAGGGCAAGGCTACTCTTGCTTACCATAGTTTTTGTTATGGTAATTTCGGTTTTTGTGTATCTGCCATCCATAGCCACATTCCGACAGGATTATCTGGAAAAGCGCATGGAAAACGCCCAGATAGCGGCCCTTGCACTAGAGGAAGCCCCCAATAATGCTGTGAGCCCGAAGCTGGAAGCCGAGCTGCTCGAGACAGCAGGGGTTATCGCCATTATCATGCGCCGGGAAGATAAAAGCCTTTTTCTGGGGTATGATGCGATGCCGGAGGATTATGATCTCATCGTTGATATGCGAAATCCGTCGCTAGGGTTACTTATAAAAGGAGCCTTTAGTACGATGAGAGCGCGCGGTAACCGTATTGTAAGAGTGGTGGGTGACCCTATGGTGCCCGGCACTCGCTGGCTTGAGGTTATCATGAATGAGAGACCCTTGTATGAGGCGCTCACCCGGTATTCAAATAATGTGTTAATGCTGGCAATTATCACCTCTTTGTTTACAGGAATCCTTGTGTATATGGCGTTGCACTGGCTGATGGTGCGCCCTATGCGTCGTCTGAAGGATAATATTGCTGCCTTCAGGCAAAAACCAGAGGCGGTGCCAGCAAAGGGAAAACGCTTAACTAGCCGGGGAGATGAAATCGGTTTGGTGGAGCGGGAACTGCTGCGCATGCAGGATGAACTGCGCCAAAACCTGCGCCAGAAGAATAACCTCGCCTCGCTTGGCGAAGCAGTCGCGAAGATCAATCATGACCTCAGGAATATACTGGCCACAGCGCAACTTGCCTCGGATGCAATTAATCAGGTAGACCACCCTAGGGTGCAGCAATCTTCCCGCCGGTTGGTGAGTGCTGTTAGTCGGGCCATTTCTCTCTGTGAAAGCACTATGAAGCATGGCAAAGCCGAAGAAGCCCTGCCAGAGAAAAAGCTACTACGATTAAAAGAACTGGTTCAGGATGTGGGAACGTCGCTTGGTATAACAGATAATAGGGATTTCCGCTTTGAGCTGGATTTTGCTGATGATCTGGAGGTTTTTGCTGATCCGGAACAGTTACACCGTGTTTTCCTGAATTTGTGCCGGAATGCAAAGGATGTTCAGGGACAATCAGGCCTTATTAAAGTTTCAGCAAATGTGGCACCGGATGACACGGTTCTTATTCATGTGCAGGATAACGGACCGGGCATTCCAGAGCAGGTGTTGCCAACGCTGTTTAAGGCCTTTTCCGTGTCCCGTTCCGGTGGGATGGGGCTTGGCCTCGCAACAGCAAGGGATATCATGTTGGCCCACGGAGGCCAGATTATGCTGGAGAGAACAGGGCCGGATGGCACTGTTTTCATGTTGTGTTTGCCGGGCGATGAGGAATAAAAGGAAGTTCCTATGGTTTTAATAAAAGCGGTTCCCGGCGCCACTGATTCACTAACAGATATAACAGGTATTCAGGTTGGCCATGCGGTGGATGAGAAGGTGGTGACAGGTGTCACTGTTATTATTCCTGATCAGTCGGTCGTTATGGGGGTGGATGTACGTGGCGGTGGCCCCGGCACGCGAGATACTGACGCGCTGGACCCGGCTTGCCATGTGGAGGCTTTTCACGGTCTGGTGCTATCTGGTGGGTCAGTGTTTGGCCTCGCTGCGGCAGATGGTGTTGTTGCAGGCCTTTCTGAACAGGGTGTCGGGCTAGCCCTTGGGCCGCGTGCCATTCCCGTGGTGCCAGCGGCTATTCTGTTTGATCTGGTGAATGATGGGGATAAGGATTGGGGGGCAGAGGCTCCCTATCGCCGTTTGGGCACTGAGGCGTTGGCCGCTTTGAGTGATGAAGTATCCTGTGGTCGGGTAGGGGCTGGCTTTGGTGCGCGCGCTGGCGGGCGCTGGGGTGGGCTTGGTACGGCCAGCTTGTTTTTGGAAAATGGCCTTGGTGTGGCCGCCATTGTGGCAGTGAACAGTTTTGGTGAAGTGATGGATGGCACGCCAACGCATGGGCATGTCAGCTTGCCGAAATTATCCATGATTGGTGGCAACACCACAATTGGGGCCGTTGTTACCAACGCAAAGCTTGACAAGGCGGGCTGCAAACGCCTCGCCATGATGGCACAGGATGGTTATGCGCGAACTATTCGCCCTATCCACACCCCGTTTGACGGGGACAGCGTGTTTGCTATGGCCACAGGGGAAAAGCAGGTGGATGACCCTCTGCATCAGCTGATGGCAGTGCTGGGCACCCTGGCGGCGGATTGTGTAGTAAAGGCAATTGAAAAAGCTGTTAAGGGCGGCTGATCCTATGGTTTTCTGTTGAAAAGGGCCTGCCTCTCTTTAGCGACAGCATTTCCTGTTTCTTCAGCTAACAGGTTTGCCTCTTTTTGGCTGTTCGTGCCTGCAAGGGCCTCGCTGTTCAAAATAACATCAAGCTGATTCACTGTCTGGCTATAGCGTGTTAGTGCCATTTGTGCTTCATACCATGCATCTTTTTGGTCATCCCCTTGAGTCGTCTCAAGGCGTGTGAGTGCTGTATGATAGGCTTTTTTAGCCAGTTGAAGCTCGGTCTTCACGGTGATGATTAAAGCTTGAGCTTCTTTTTCGCTGTTCACTTCGGCTTTTTCTAGTGATGCTGTGGGACCGATGGGCTCGGCATGTTCTATCACCCTTTCTCTCTCTGCAGGGTCAGGCAGTGGGTCAGAAAGCCTTGGCCAGCTGGCATCGGAACAGCCAGAAAGGCAGGCCGCAAGGCAGCTGAGAAGCAAAAAAACAGGCAGGTTTCGGCGCATAAAAAGGCTCTAAACTTAGCATTTACAAGGCTGTTCGAGGGGCCAAGCTAGCTTCCCTTCGCCATAGATACAAGAAAAAGCTATTTCTCTCTTGCATTATCAGAACAATCTGATTAGGTTCCGCCGCACACAGCAGCCAGACACTGGCTAGCCTGTGATATTGATGGCCTGCACCGGTAGCTCAGCTGGATAGAGCACCAGACTACGAATCTGGGGGCCGGGGGTTCGAATCCTCCCCGGTGCGCCATTCTAAAATTTACAGTGTCGATATCTCCTAACACCTTGAACGGTATGGAGAGATTGGGTGTTCTAAGTCCGTTTTTTCGGCTATAGGCCAACCTGTCGGCAAAGGCCATGCGCAGCACCATTCTCTTATCCTCAAGACGCTCGGAAGCCCATATTTTCTGCGGATTTCCAAGAAAGTCGAGCGCAGTTCTAAGTGTTTCCTCAAAACTCCGCTGCGGCTTCCGGTTTTGCGCGGCTTTTTCCATCAACAAGAGCTTTTCCCGCTCCATCTCGTCAATGCGTTGTTCAAGCTTTTGGATGACGCGCGGGTTGTTCACCTCAACGATTCTATCCAGCGTTTGCTCAATCTGATGGTCCAGCTCTATTGTTTTCTTCTTCGCTGATGCCGTGACCGAGGCAAGGCTTGCCATGCGGTGATCCCATATGTCCTTCAACATGACACAGGTGAGGTTAAACAGCGCCTTGGTTGGCTTTAAGCTTTTAAGCAGCGCCTCAAACTCACCTTCCAGCACATCACGCCGGATCGACTTGCCGTAGCTCTCGCAGCCCTTTTGGGGGCAAAGGTAATAAGGGTAACGCTTTTTACTGCCCTTGGACCAACAGGCGGTTAGCGGCGTGTCGCAGTCGCTGCAAACGACAGCGCCGCGTAGCGGGAAGTCCTTGTTCAGGTCTTTACGTGCAGGGGCACGGGTTTTCTCAGTCAGGCGGCGCTGTATCTTCTCATAGTCTTCCAATGTGATAAGGGCTTGGCCAATGTGTTTGCCTTTGCGCATGGTGATGCCCCATGGCTTATGCTCCACATAGCCCGCATAGATCGGGCGGGTGAGAATATCCTTCACCCGCTGATTGCGAACTGTCTTGTTCTTGTCCTTCGGGAACGCCGGGAAAGATTGCAGGAACCGCATAACCTCGGCTTGTGCCTCGAAGCGACCCGAAGCATAACCCTGCAACGCCTCCTGAATGATGCTGGCAAGCGGTTCATCACGCACAAGGATTGCGCCCTCGGTTTTGGTTTT
>JBNKGK010000310.1:0-4211 GCA_050289785.1 Kordiimonas sp. | reverse complement strand
CGATGAGTCCATCACGCTCGCCTAGTAAATTTAGCCCAGGCGACAGGATCAACCCGAAAGCGGAACAAGGAACCTTCATTTTGGTGATCCACACTCAGGATATTGGCATGGGCGTGCAGCCATGATTGCGTGGCGCCATCACTATAGGGAACAAGAAGTTCCATTTCTTTATCTTCAGCCGCAAATATATCATCAATGGCCTGAACCAGGCTGTCACACCCCTCCCCTGTCAGGCCAGAGATCATGACAGTATAGGGATATCGTTCCTTAATGCCAGAAAGGGCAACCCTCCCCTCATCATCCAGCATGTCAGCCTTATTCATGGCCTCCAGCATGGGAACACCAGCCTCCAGCTTGTCGTCTCCAGCTTTCTGCTCAACGCCGAGTTCAGCCAGTACCTGCTCCACATCCAGCTTCTGGATATCCGTGTCAGGATGAGAGGCATCACGCACATGCACAATGATGTCCGCTTCGCAAACTTCCTCTAGCGTCGCCCTGAAAGCCGCCACCAGCGTGGTGGGCAGGTCTGAGATAAAACCAACCGTATCGGAGAGGATGATTTTGCGGCCACTGGGCAGATCAATCGCCCGCATGGTGGGATCCAGCGTAGCAAAAAGCATATCTTCCGCCAGCACCTCAGCATCTGTAAGGCGATTAAAGAGTGTTGATTTTCCAGCATTTGTGTAGCCAACCAAAGCCACAACCGGATAAGGGGCTTTTTGTCTGCGCGCCCTGTGCAGGGTGCGTGTACGTGTTACACTCTCAAGCTGACGCCGAATGCGAGTGATACGCTCGGCAATGATTCGCCTGTCAGCCTCGATTTGAGTTTCCCCCGGACCGCCCAGAAATCCGCCACCGCCACGCTGACGTTCAAGGTGGGTCCAAGAACGCACCAAACGGCTCCGCTGATACACCAGATGGGCCAACTCCACTTGAAGCTCACCCTCTTTTGTACTTGCTCGTGCCCCAAAAATTTCGAGGATCAGTGCCGTACGGTCAATAACCTTGGCTTTAAGATGTCGCTCCAGGTTCCGTTGCTGAACGGGGCTAAGTGTACAATCAAAAATGAAAAGGTCTATCTCGTTATCGTGGGCAAAAGATTCCAGTTCGGCAAGCTTGCCCGTCCCAAGATAGCTGGAGGGCCTGATTGAGCGAAGCTGAACAGCCTCAGCCCCGACAAGGTCAATATCAATCGCAATCGCCAGCCCCACCGCTTCAGCCACCCGGGCTTCCGGCGAGCGCGAGAGTGAATCTGCTTCCTGATCTTTTAAATAGGGGTGAAGAACATAAACACGCTGTTTGGCTACCTTCTTCTGAAGATAGCCTAATCCGTCTATTTGCCACGACCCAGCTTCGCCTTCCTTAGCGCTGGAAGAGCGATTATCATCAGATTTTTTGACCAATTAGTCGTCCAGGCCTTCTTTTTCAGGCTCAAAAAGCTGAACCGGGCCAGATGGCATTACTGTAGAGATAGCATGTTTGTAAACAAGCTGCGAGTGTCCGTCCCGACGCAGCAGAACACAAAAATTGTCAAACCAGGTAATGATACCCTGTAATTTAACACCATTTACCAGAAATACCGTTACTGGTGTTTTGGTTTTGCGAACGGCATTTAGAAAGACGTCCTGAAGGTTTTGATTTTTTTCTGACATGGACTGTCCGTTTTTTAAATTGTTTCTGCTTAGTTCAACATAGCAAATTTATTATCACTGTCAGGAAAAATATATGGTTTTCCCCAAAGTAAAAATAACCTGCCCTGCATATATGTCAGAATCCCTTACCTTCGGTCAACATGCTTTCACTTTTTTATCCACGCCAAAGTGATTTAGCGAGTAAAGCAAGAAAAATAGAAGCCTCAACCCTGCCTATCAGCATCAAAACGGAAAGAATCGTATAATCTGCGGTTCTGAGACCAGAAAAACCAGCAAAATGAGGATCTGCAATATTGATCAAAGGACCAGAAAGAGTGAGGGCAGAAAAAGCCAGGGAAATCGCTGTCTGCATATGAACACCAAAAATAGCAAGGGCAAGGCTACCAATAATAAAGACAAGAACAAAACTGCCTAGCAGCAACCACACAGCCTCAATATCACCGTCACTCACCTTTTCCTGCCCATATTTGATGGCAGTAACCCCATGGGGATGCGCCAGACGATCAACTTCAGAGCGCCCCAAAGCATAAATAATGATGAGACGCATACATTTAAGCCCCCCACCTGTGCCAGCAACAGCCCCGCCAATACCTGCCAGAGCGAAAAGAAGGATAGCTGAAGATACCGGATTATCAATATCTTCAAGAAAACCATGAGGCATGACACCAGATGTAGCTAATGAGGAAATAACAGCAAAGCTACTGTGCCAGACACTGGAAGGTGTAAGCTTGCCCGCAAAAAGAATAAAAACAACACTGCCTACAGCCACCAAGCCTAACAAGACCCTGAACTCAATATCTATGCCCTTGTCCAGCCCCCCACTTCTAAAACGCGCATAGTGCATATCCCAGCCCGACATGGAAAGGATCATAAAAATGGCGGTAATCAGTTGAGGCCAAGCCCCTTCAATAGTTGAGCCTCCCGCTTCACCAATTCCTGTTGTGCTGATAGTCACCATAGCGACAATTACCGCATCTAAAAAGGGAATCCCGCCCACCATCAAAAGCAAACAACAAAAACCTGTTATAAGCATATATAATGGCCATAATGTTTGGGCGACCAATCTTACCCTGAGGTGCCCAGCATCACTATCTCCAAATCTAAGAGGAGACCGCCTCAATTGCAGCCCTCCGCTATTAAGGGCTGTTAAGAAAGAAATAGTAATTGTAATAGCTGTAAAACCACCGAACCACCCGGCCACAGCCCGCCAGAGGTGGACAGAGCGGTAATCAGACAATGCCCCTTCATAGGCGCTAGTACCATTTGTGGTTAGAAGTGACATGCCATCATAAAAAGCTGCGACAAACCCTTGATCAGGAAAGAGAAAGAAAAACGGCATTCCGATAATAATGGATAAAACCACGCCGCCTAAAATTGGCAGGAGTACGGTAAGCTTTCTCAGACGCAAGGGCTTAGTAGAGCGAAACCCGAAGAAGAAAGAGCCACCAATCAGCAGAGAGAGGAAGGATGAAGCCAGAAAAGCATTAGCAACTTCTGTCTCCATAAGTATAACAGCTGCGACCAAAGGCAATAACTGCAAAAGCCCCAAAACCAGGGTCCAGCATCCAATCAAATAATAAAGGCGGCTCGTCCACATAATTGTTAAAAAATATCTGCCCGAGCAGAGAAGAGTTGCTCCACTTTCTTCACTGCACTTGCCAAAGCAAGAAGCACAGCCCTATCCCCAGGCTGTAGGATAGTATCAGCTTGAGGAACAATAACCTCTGTATCATCCCTGACAATCATGCCAAATTTTACATCACCATGTAGCCTTAAGGAACCAATTGTTTTACCTGCTGCATCAGAGCCTTCCAGGATTTCAGCTTCAATCACCTCTGCCCCACCTTCAAGAATACTATAGAGATCACGAATCCGTCCCCGCCGTACATGGCGTACAATCGAAGAAACCGTTGTCTCACGTGGGTCAAGAGACACATCAATGCCCAAAGTTCCCACCAAACCACCATAAATAGGGTTATTCATCAGCGTAATCGCTCTGGGGCAGCCCTGCTGCTTTGCCAGAAGGGACGAAAGAATGTTCACCTCATCATCATCTGCAACGGCCACCATCGTATCTGCCTGGGCAACATTGGCTTCCTGCAGAATTTCCCTGTCAAGAGCATCCCCATTAATCACCACAGTCTGTTTAAGCTTATCTGCAATAAAAGTTGCCCGTTCCTTGTTGACTTCAATGATTTTCAGGTTTGTGGCGGTCTGGCTTCTTTCCAGCTGTTGGGCAAGAAACAGCCCAATATTACCGCCGCCGATGATCACAATACGCTTCGCAGCTTTTTCCTCATGGCCAAAAACAGCCATTGTCCGTTCAGTTGTGTTTGTATCTACACAGATATAAGCAACATCCCCCACTTGAAGCTGGTCTTCACTTCGTGGCACAAAAACTTTGCCTTTTCGAACAACAGCCAGCACCACCGTTTGCAAGTTTGGGAAAAGCTCCGTTAGCTGCCGTAAAGGAGTGTCAACAACAGGGCAATCATCGTGCAACGCAAGCCCAATCACCCTTACCTGACCATCAACAAAAGGGATCATATTTAAGGCACC
>JBNKGK010000309.1:0-4223 GCA_050289785.1 Kordiimonas sp. | reverse complement strand
ACCATCTTTGGCAGTAACGGCGATGACAGCATCGACGGTGGTGACGGTAACGACAATATCAACACCCGTGTTGGCACCTCAGCAGGTGACAGCGTGTTTGGTGGCGAGGGCAATGATACCATTGTTGGCGGTATTGGCGGCGACAGCCTGACAGGCGGTAACGGCGATGACACGATTACCGGCGGTAATGGCGATGACTTCCTCGGCGGTGGCAATAATGTTGATACGCTGGTTGGCGGCAATGGTGCTGACACGCTGGATGGCGGTGCCGGAGCTGACGTTATTACCATTGCGGGTGATTTGACGGCTGAGGGCAATATTGACCTCTCCGGCGGCAATTATGTCGTTAACGTGGAAGGCAATGACGTTATCATTCCGGATGGGGCCGATACCATCAAGTTTGATAATGTAACCCTTGATGTTGATGTGGACACGAATATCGCTGTAGGCCTTAGCCTTAGCCAGGTTGCGGGTGATACGGTGGAAGGCACCGTGCATGGCTCTGTGCTTGCCTGGAACAACGATGACAGCACGGATCCGTTAGCTGCTTCCTACAGTATTAATGAATGGAAGGTCACCAAGATTAATGGCTCTGCTGTTTCGGCTGGCGACTCCCGCTCTGTTAGTAATGGTACGCTAACAGCGATTGATAGTGACAGTGATGGCAATGCAGACAGCCTGAGATTTACAGCCTCTAGTTCACTGAATAATTCAGCCTCTGATAATTCCAAAACAGCAACTGTAACATTGCAGAATGTGGCCGATAGCAGCACTGTTAACCTCACTGTTACCACTGTTGTGCAGTCTGATGATGTGTTTGATGCTAGCTCGAGCGGCAGCTCCTTCACAGGTGATGATGATGCTGAAACCTTCAATGGCGGTGCCGGGCGTGACACGTTCATCGGCAATGGCGGGGCAGACACCATGTTCGGCGCAGGCCAGGCAGATAACCTCTCCGGCGGTAACGGTGATGACAGCCTGGTGGGTGATGGCCAGTTTGACAGCTATAATGACACCCTGAATGGTGGGAATAATAATGATACGCTGTCTGGTGGTAAAGGCAATGACAGCCTGACCGGCGGTAACGGCGATGACCTGATCAACGGTGATGAGGGCACGGATACGGCTGTCTTCAGTGGTGATCTGACTGCATCCTCTAATATCGATACAGTTGGTGGCGCCGATTTCCAGGTGAATGTTCAGGGCACGGACCTGATCAATGATGTGGAAACACTGGTCTTTGATAATGTGACGCTGTCCACCTCTACAGCAGAAGATATCACTGCGGATATTGACCTTACAGCGTCTGTGGGTGGTTCTGCCGGGAATACAGCACCTGACAAAATTTTGCGCTGGGACCCAGCAAGTAGTACGCCGCTTTTGGCTTATAGTAATGATGATACTTGGGATATTTCATCTGTGGATGGCACGTCTGTCTCGGCAAATAGCACAGTGAATGTGGATTATGGTACGCTGAAGGTGACGGACTCTGATAGCGATGGTAATGTAGATACCATTACCTTCACGCCGGGGTCTTCTTTCGAGAATGAGGCGACAGACCTCACTGAGACAGTTGAGATTATTCTCACCAACTCTGCCAATTCAGACGATACGGTTACCATTGATGTGAATATGACCGTAACCGCGGATACAGACTTTACACTGCCTGTTGGTGGCGGCACTGCAAATGGGGATGATGACCCTGAGAGTATGCAGGGTAGCTCCTCTAATGATGCCATTCGGGGTAATGGCGGTGCCGACACAATTGCTGGCGGTGCTGGTAATGATTTTATCACGGGCGGTAATGATGATGACGTTATTTCCGGTGGTGATGGAAATGACCAGATTTACGCTGGCGGCTCTGGTGCTAACGGTGATGATATTTTGCGGGGTGACGGCGGTAATGATACCGTTGGTGGCGGCCTGAATGATGACCTGATCATTGGTGGCGGCGCGAATGCAGATGTATTTGGAGCATCTGATACAACAGGCTCTGATGGGTCTGACATCCTCTTTGGCGGGGCCGGTGATGATACGCTGGTGCTGGGCGAATGGGATGACAATGGCGGCGATGATGACGGTGTTGTTGACCTGAATGAGACCAGTAATGGTTCATCCGATGGCTTTAATATCGCTTGGGCAGGCACTGGCGATGACAGCATTTTCGGGGCTGGTGGCAACGATGTCATGGGCGGTGGTGTCGGTAATGATGACCTGATCGGCCAGAATGGCAATGATACGCTTTATGGCGGTAAAGGCAGTGCTGATGAATCCGCTGATACGCTCAGTGGTGGCGCTGGCAATGATCTGATCTTTGGTGGTGCCGGGGCTGACTCTGTTTCTGCAGGCAGCGGCGATGATGAAGCCTATGGCGGATCTGAAAATGATGTGGTCCTTGGTGGTGCTGGTAATGATACCCTTTGGGGCGGCACAGGCGCTGATACGCTCACAGGCGGTGCGGGCAATGATACCATAAATGGTGGTGACGGCGCAGATGTGTTTGTTTACACTACCAGTGATGGGAGTGACCGTATTAATGGCTTTGATGTCAGTGAAGATGTGCTTGATTTCTCTGACAGCAGTATCACGCTCTCTACCTTGCAACAGGTGAAAAATGCTTCTGAAGAGACATCTCAGAGTGGAGATGATGGTGTTCTGATCTCTCTTGGAAGTGGGGCAACTGTCTTCATCAAGGGTATAACGATTGCTGAGCTGACAGTGGATAATTTCACACTGTCATAAAGCTGGCTGCAGCATAAATTTAAGAGGCGCTCATGTTGGGCGCCTTTTTTTGTGGCGTTTTCACGACCCGTCGGTATTTGCGAATCACTATCATATACACTAATGGATTTTATAGACCAAATGGTCCACAAAATTACATCAATAACTACCTAAAATAGTGTATTTCGCCGCTATGCTGTTATAAAACAAAGAAAAATATGGTTAATTTTTTGTTAATCTTGCGTTTTGCAGCCTACCGTGGCATCAACATCACAAGTACCTAAGGGTGCGGCACATGTTTTGGGGGCGAGTGCTAGGAAGAATGTATGTTTGAAACCAGCGCGGGTGCTGAAGAGGTTTTATATACTGTTCGTGCAACAGACCCAGGCCTAAGCGGCCAAGATGTACTTTCAGCAGCCGAGCATGAGCGCTTGGCGGGAATGCATGAAGGGGCACGCCCAGCTTATGTAACGGCTCGTTCCATGCTTCGTCACAAACTTGGGGCCCATATGGGTCTTCTGCCTTCTGCTGTACCACTGTTTCAGGAGGGCTCGGGGCGGGTGCACCTGAAGGGTTTTTCTGATCATGAACCTCCCTTCTTTTCGGTTTCCCACACAGGTAGTGCGGAAGAGGGGCTTGCCGCCGTGGCGGTGGCCGAAAGTACGCGTATCGGGCTGGATATCCAGCAGTTGGATCATGATATTGACTGGAAGCGTGTGGCAGAACGCCGCCTGCCGGAAAAAGATTTCGTGATGCTCAACGTTTTGCCTGAAGAAGAAGCCATGCTTCTGTTCTTCACGTTATGGGCTATTCGTGAATCTTTCGTCAAACTGGAAGATGGCCAGTTGATGCCCTATCTGAGGAATGTGCATCTTGATCTCACCGCCCCGCCGACCGAGCGCCTTGTGGCCCCCACGCCTGGTGGGCTTGAGGAAGCCTTCATCTGGTATGATTATGTGCCAGAGCGGGAGCTGGTTCTGGCCATGGTGGCGGCCAAGCCCATCAAGGTCGCTCTGGATTGTGACATTGAGAGCTATAGCCGCAGGCCTGATCCGCTTCAAAATACGGGCCTGTAATTTCCTACAACAAATATGGTTGTACACAACTCTAACCTTGCACTTTTCATAGCGCCGGGTTAGCCATAGAGAAATGGAAAATTGATACCATTTGGGGACTTTATGGATCAATCAATCACGCTCAACGGTGGTATCACCGTTTCTAATTCAGCGCCTTTTGTTTTATTTGGCGGCATGAATGTGCTTGAAAGCCGCGATCTTGCGCTCGAGGTGGCAGGTCATTTCGTGGAGGTCACGAAAAAGCTGAACATCCCTTATGTGTTTAAGGCGTCTTTTGATAAGGCCAATCGTTCATCCATTCATTCCTTCCGTGGCCCCGGGCAGGAAGAAGGCCTGCAGATACTGGCAGATATCAAAGCAGCTTATGGTATCCCTGTTATCACGGATGTGCATGAACCGCATCAGGCCGCTCAGGCGGCAGAGGTG
>JBNKGK010000308.1:0-4223 GCA_050289785.1 Kordiimonas sp. | reverse complement strand
CCCTGATTGGGAGGTCGGCGCCCGCAAGCTTGGCATCAATAACATGAAAAATGGCATCGTCAGCCGGGGCGTGCTGATGGATATGCCAGCACTGTTTGGTGTGCCTTATCTTGAGCCAGGAACAACCATTATGGCATCTGACCTGGAAGCTTGGGAGAAGAAGGCTGGTGTGCATGTAAGCGAGGGGGATATCCTGCTTGTGCGTGTGGGGCACTGGAAATACCGCGAAGCAGCCGGTGATAAAGCGATAGAGGAAACACGGCGGGCAGGCTTGCATGTTTCTGCTGTGAAGTGGCTGAAAGAACGGGGTGTGGCTGTCATTGGCTCTGATGGTACCAGTGACGTAACGCCATCAGGGCTTGAAGGTTATGGGCATCCCGTCCATATGCTGGTTTTACATGCGCTTGGCATGCCTATTCTGGATAATATGGGGCTGGATGATTTAGCAGAGGAAGCCGGAAAACGCGGACGGTGGGAATTCCTGTTTACGGTTGCTCCGCTGCGCATTGAAGGGGGCACAGGCTCTCCGATCAATGCCATCGCCACATTTTAAACTGCTTGGGTGCTGATTAATTCAGTACCCATTTGATTTGTAGCTGGGGCACTGTGTCCGTCACGCCGTTCAAGCCAAATTTATTGCGCCAGTGGTCCAGCTCCACCCCTACATAAAGTTTGCCGGGTTTCAGGCCAATAAGAAGCCCGGTATCCAAAAGAAAGCGTGGCACGATATGTTCGTTCGTGCGGTAGAAGGGGCCTTCCTTGCCCGCAAGGTCGGCAAAGCCCTCAAACAGCAGGCTGGTTTTTCCAAGGTCAAAGCTTTTGTTCCAAGCTATGGTGAGTTGGTAGGTGCTGCCATCGTGGCGGGGGTCATCCCGCAGGTAGAAGTTGGTTTTAAAGAATTTAAAGCCGGGTAGGGCCAGGTCCACCGCACCGCCAACCAGATAGCGGGTGGAGGTGCCTTCGCCTTTTTCCAGTGCAGTGGAAATCAACACATCCTTAATGAGGCCATATGACATGTTTTTACCTGTTATCCGGCTTAGGCTAAAGCGGGGTGCCAGTTCAAAATAATAGCTGGTGCCACCACTATCTGGCAGGGTGACATCCATGAAAAAGAAGGTGTCGCCGTATGCCCAGCCATTCGCATGTTCTAGGGTGATAATGGTCCTGTCATCCGGGCCGGGATTATAACTGCTGCCACGCAACAGCTGAATATTGTTGCTTTGCCAGTTCAAAAGTTTGGCATGTGCCCCTTGCGATATAGTGAGTGCAGAAAACAGGAACACCAGACGTGCAAGGGAATGCCACATAAAGAAATCCTTTAACTTCATAAAGTTAAAGGGATTTATAGAAGAAAAATCTTTAAACTTCCTTACCGTCATGCTCTTTGTTTTTCTAGCGTGAGCCCCGAGGTGAACTTTTTTTGAGGAACTTTGATCACGCTTCCGTCTCCTATAATGCAGGACATGCGTGTGTGATGGTTTAGGTGCCTTTGGCCTCTATCCATGTTATGCTGAAGTAGCGCATGTCTGCCATAAGCCGGGGAAGCATTGGCATGAGCGCAAAAGAGACAAGCACAGCAATTCTCTCAGTGGTGAGCATGGGCAGCAGAGATGAGAGACCGAATGAGCGGGATGCCCTTATAGGAGGGTTGAAGCGAAAGTATGATACTTTCCTGATGCGGGTGATTGCCCGAAATCTGCCCTGTGATGAAGACCCGGAGGATATCGCCCAGGAGGTTTATCTGCGCATCGCCCAGCGTAAAGATGCTGCTGCCATCACTAATAAGAAAGCCTTTCTTTTCCGCACAGCAAAGAACCTGATCATTGATCTGGCCCGTTATCGCAAAAGCCGGGAGCGGGACAATTTCGTGCCCATTACTGATGACATCTGCGTGGATGAAACGCCGGGGCCAGAGCAGGTTGCGGTGGGCAGGCAAGCCATCGCAAACCTGAAATTAGCCCTGGATGAGCTGCCGGTAAATTGTCGCACAGCCTATGTGCTGCAGCGCGTGCGTGGCATGACCTATAACGAAATCGCTGCCCATATGGGGATATCGGTGAGCAGTGTGGAAAAACATATGATGATGGCCATCGCCCATGTGATGGAAAAAATGAGCCCTGCACTGGGGGAGAATAGCCATGACTAAAACCCAAACACAAAAGAATGATGTCATGAAAGAGGCCCTGGAATGGTTTGTGCGGTCTGAAGCGCGGGAGCTGAACGGCGCAGAAAAGCAGGCGTTTGACCAGTGGTTGAAGGCGGATGGGGCACACGGCCGGGCCTATCTGGCGGTTATGGACCATGAAGAACAAACGGCTAGTGTCATGCAGACGGCCGACTTTCATGAAATGGGAGCAGAGATTTATCACTCTTCTAAAAGGCCTACTGCCGCCCGGTTGCGTTTTCTTGTGCCCATTGCTGCTGCTGTCGTTTTACTGCTTGGTCTTGTGCAAATGCTGATTTCACCAACCCATTTTTACCAAACAGCGGTGGGTGAGCAGCGGGATATCTCTCTGGCGGATGGTTCGGTTATAAAGCTGAATACAGATACGGCGGTTTCTGTGGATTTTAGCGCTGAGGCACGCCATGTTACCATTCACCATGGGCAGGCGGCCTTTTCTGTTGCGGGCAATGCAGAGGCCCCTTTTGTTGTGGATTATGGGGCAGGAGAAGTGATGGTGTTGGGAACTGTCTTTGATGTGTTCAAGCGCCCTCAGGATACGCGTGTTACCTTGCTGGAAGGCAAAGTGCGTGTTGGCGGGCTGGTAGATATTGTCGAGTTATCTGTACCCCCTGAAGGTGTTTCTGGCCAGCCTCAGCAGGTACTGCATGGTGGCAATGGACTCTCTGATATCAGGCAGGTTTCCCGGGAAGAGGTAACAGCCTGGCAAGACCAGATGATGGTGTTTAACGCTTGGCCGCTCTCTGACGTGGTGGCAGAAGTGAACCGTTACTCAGGCACGAAGATAGTGATCGCTGATGAGGGTGTGAACAGCTTTCAGCTCAGTGGCAGTTTCCTCACGACAGACACTGATATGCTGTTGCAGGCGATGGAAGCCTATTTCCCGGTGCAGGTCGCGGAAAATAAAAATGGTGAAAAAGTTATTGTTTTAAAGCAATAGCTTATGAAAATATTTCGCCGCAGGTGGCAACTTTTTTTGAGGAATATTGTTTTCCCTTCCGTCCATAAAAGCAGGGGCATTTAACCAAATGGTAAATGTTTCCAGCTTATCAAAACGGGGAGACTGACATGATAAAAAAACAGATGAACAGATATGGAAAAGCCTGGATGGTGAAAAGCCTTTTGGCCAGCAGTTGTGCAGTCGGCGCCATTATGCTTGCTTTGCCTTCTGTTGTTCAGGCCGAAGAAACGGTTGCCTTTGATATTGCGGGCCAACAGCTGGGGCAAGCGCTGCAAAGCTTTTCCAAAAAAGCTCGCCTGAATGTGGTGTTTACGCCTGATATGGTGCAAGGCAAATCAACTTCTGGCCTTTCTGGTGATTATACGACAGAAGAGGCGCTTCGCATGCTGCTTTCCGGCAGTGGCCTTGTGTATGACATGCAGGGTAACAACACTGTTTTCATCCGGAAAGAGCTTTCAGCCGCTAATGTGCAGGGAACGGAAGAGACCGGCGGGCAGTCAGGATCAGGTAATGAAGAGAGCAGTTTTGTGCTGGAAGAAATTATCGTGACAGCGACTAAGCGTAGTGAAAGCCTGCAGGATGTGCCGTTGTCTATTACAGCGTTGATGCCCTCTGATATTGAGCGGCGTGGCATTGAAGGGTTTGATGATTTTGCTCGTAATGTGCCGGGGCTGATTATGAACCAGCTTGATGTTAATAGCGGTACATTTACAATGCGGGGGATTAATACGAATGTGCGTAGTAGTTTTACGCAAGACCCTGTAGCTATTTATATTGATGAGATGCCGATTTCTGTTGTTGGGTCCACGATTACCCCTAGTGCCAGAATGTATGACGTTGAAAGGGTGGAAGCTTTAAGAGGGCCTCAAGGCACTCTGTTTGGCTCAGGAAGTCTGGCCGGTGCTGTCCGTATCATCACAAAAAAAGCTGATCCTTCAGGTTTTGATGCATCTGCGAGTGTTGATTATGGCTTGACAAAATCAGATTCTTTCCGCCAGCGCTATAATGCCATGCTGAATGTCCCTTTGGTTGAGGACGAATTGGCCGTTCGGATGGTGGGCTATTATCGAAATGAAGAGG
>JBNKGK010000307.1:0-4244 GCA_050289785.1 Kordiimonas sp. | reverse complement strand
CGCGCGTGATAAAGCACCCCTTCTTCCTGTTTGAAGGAAGGATCATGCTCTTCATCCACCACAAGGAAGGAAAGATTTTTGAAGGGCAAAAAGAGGGCCGAGCGAGCCCCCACAACAACCCGGGCCTGCCCCTCCGCCACAGCGCGCCAGGCACGCCTGCGCTCTGCCTGCCCCACATCAGAGTGCCAGATAGTGGGGGTCACGCCAAAACGCTGTTCAAAGCGTTCCAGCCACTGGGAGGTCAGCGCAATTTCCGGCACCAGCACCAGCACCTGCGCCCCCGGTTGCTTCAGCGCCTCAGCCAGTCCCTCAAAATATACCTCTGTTTTACCAGAGCCGGTGATGCCATCCAGCAGGAAGGGTGCAAAACCTGATGCCTGCACGCTTTGCCGAATCGCTAAGGCAGCCGCTGCCTGCTCATCAGAAAGCTGAGGGCCAAAAAGGTGAATATCCGGCTCGGGGTAGGGCCGGTCCACCGACACACTGATTTCAGCAAGCACGCCTGCCTGCATCATAGAGCGCACAACAGCAACACCCACACCTGCCAGCTCTGCCAGATCAGCCGCTGAGCGCGCTTCCCCATCTGCCAGCACCTGCCACACAGCCTTGCGCCCCGGTGTTTCCTTCAACCCCGCCGGCCATGCTGGCATCTGCTTGTAATGCTTTTTTACCGGCACATCCTGCAGCGCTGCCGGAGAAGACAGGCACATACGCAGCACTGGCCCCTGCCCTGCCATGGTGTAGGCCGCCACCCAGTCTACAAAGGCTATCAGGTTAGCGGGCAGTGGCGGCACGTCCACAAACCGCTCAATCGGTTTCAGTTTTTCAAGGGGCAGGTGCTTGCCCTTATCGCCTTTGCCTTCCGGCCAGATGGCGCCCACCAGCGGGCGGCCAGAAAGCTTCACTTCCACAAGTGCCCCCGGCTGGCACTGATGCCGCAGCTCAGCGGGCACTTTATAGTCAAGCGGGCCCTGCAGGCGGCCAGACAAGGGCACAGGCAAAAGCACGCTGATTCGCACCTCTTCCTCCGCCATATCCTGTGCCAGATTGAACATTGATTGGGTCATACTGATCCTATAACGCGCTTCACCCGTTATAAAAAGCCTCTCTCGAGGTAAATTGTCATACCGCGACCAGATCGCGGTATCCATTGCCCACTCCTCAGCTATATCGGTAAACACCTTGTTTTCAATAGATTACCCGGTCAAGCCGGGTAATGACAGGATGTGGTGCTTTTTAAAATATTGATCTCAAGAAAATAAACTAGGCCCTATTCTCTTGAAACCATCACGAATCTTGATTAGGCACACATAAAGCTTAAGCGTGCGCATAAAGGAGCCAATCCATGAAGTTTTTCCTCGACACCGCCAATATTGATGAGATTCGCGAGGCGAATGCCACCGGCCTTCTGGACGGTGTGACCACAAATCCATCCCTTATCAAAAAAGCCGGGCGGGAGTTTTTTGAGGTGATCAAGGAAATTACAGCGGAAGTGGACGGCCCTGTTTCTGCCGAAACCGTGGCGCATGACCATGAAACCATGCTGAAAGAAGGCCTGAAGTGCGCCAAGATTGCCGATAATATTGCCGTGAAAGTGCCGCTGACTGTGGAAGGCCTGAAAACATGCAAGGCCCTGCGCGCAGAAGGCATTATGGTGAACGTAACCCTGTGCTTCACCGCCAATCAGGCCCTTTTGGCTGCCAAGGCGGGCGCTTCCTTCATTTCGCCCTTTGTGGGCCGGCACGATGATGTGGGCTTCAACGGCATGGAGCTGATTGAAGATATCCGCCTCATTTATGATAATTATCAGTTTGAGACTGAAATTCTGGTGGCCAGCGTGCGCCACCCTGCCCATGTGCTGGAATCAGCCCGCATTGGCGCGGATGTGGCCACCTTCCCTTGGGATGTGATGAAAAAGTTGTTTAACCACCCGCTGACAGCAAACGGCCTTGACGCTTTTGATAAAGACTGGGCCGCCACAGGTTTCTCTATTTTGTAATATCTGAATAATGGGCGTGGCTGCTGGTCACGCCCTTTTTGTCTCTGGCTTGCATCCTATGGCTTTAACCGCGTTTGAACACTTACAGCAAAACCACCCCTGGCCTGATATCACAGACCTGCATGCCTGGGATTACACGCTGGGTGGCGGCGGGCGTGAACTGGTGGACGAGCTGATCACAGACATTAACCCCGCCTTCATGCTGGAAATTGGTTGTTTCCTTTGCTCATCGGCCAGACGCTGGCTTTCGCTTAGCCCGACCCTGAAGCTGGTGGGCGTGGACCCATGGGAAGATAGCCTGATTGACCAGTGCCGCCGCTATATCGGCCGCCCGGCGCTGAGCCGCGCCTACCCAGACCCCTATGTGCAGCAGGATTTTATCACCGATATCGAAGGCCAAGGCCCCTTCCCCACCGCACTTGCCAACCTGCGCGGCTTTGAAGACAGGTTCGTGCCCGTGCGCGGTTATTCACCCGACATTCTGCCCAGCATTCAGGAAACCGGCTTCAAGCCAGATATCATCTATATTGATGCCAGCAAACAGGCGGCTGATCTGGATGTGTGCCACGACCTGTGGCCAGAGGCCTTCATCTGCGGGGATGACTGGCATTGGGGCCGCACCAAAGGCTACCCCATGCGCCAGATAGTGTATGCCTTCGCGGAAAAGCATGGCTTCACAGTAACCGCCGACCATGCCACATGGGTGCTGCAACGCTTTTAAAGCATTTCTGGTTTGAGATGAATCCCCCTCTCCCCCATGATTTGGGGGAGAGGGCTACGAGAGCTTAACGAGCCATAGTGAGTTTAGCGATGGTAGGGAGAGGGGGAAATATCCAACCGAAAACAGAAATGCATTAATGGACCCGCCGGTCAAGCCGTCGGGTGACGATTTTTACTGTCATCATCTATTGGATACCGCCTAAAACATATCTCCTTTTCAAGGGGTCAGGTTTAACCGGACAGTAATGGATCAAGCCGTCGGGTGACGAGAGAGTAGTATGACGGGGTTTTCACAGTTTCGTCACTCGCCTACTTGATAGGCGAGTCTATGTCCCCGCTCGCGGATAGGGGGATAGGCCAGCCGGTCAAGCTGGCGAATGACGATAGGAGGCTCATTCACCCACGGCTGAAGCCGTGGTACTCTGTCTAACGACCGCATAGAAATACTATAATCGTCACCCTGTATCCGGAGCACAAGTGTTGTAACCTGCCTGCGGCAGGGCACTGAATGACGGTAGAAAACCTATTCTTCCGGTTCAACCCAGGTAACATGGCCCATTTTGCGACCTTCGCGGGGGTCCTGCTTGCCATAATGGTGATAGTGCGCTTTGGGGTCTGAGAGATATTTCTCATACTCCAGCACATCTTTGCCCAAGAGGTTTTTCATGCGCACCTTGCCGCGGGCATCCGTAGGGCCAAGGGGCAGGTCACAGATAGCGCGAATATGCTGCTCAAACTGGCTGGTTTCCGCGCCTTCGATGGTCCAGTGGCCGGAATTATGCACACGGGGTGCAATTTCATTGGCCACAATCTCGCCCGTGCTATCAATCACGAACATTTCCACCGTCATCACGCCGACATATTCAAGCGCGTTGGCAATGCGGGTTGCCATTACCTTGGCTTTGGCTTCCACAATATTAGGGATGGACGCGGGCACCACAGTGGTATCCAGAATATGGTTGGTGTGCACATTTTCACTCACGGGAAAAGCCGCCACATCGCCAGAGGCACTGCGCGCCACAACCACGCTGATTTCCCGGTCAAAATTCACGAACCCTTCAAGGATGGAAGGCGCGCCCCCCGTCACATCCAGAACCTTTTCAATATCCTGACGGCTCTTGATCGTCATCTGGCCCTTGCCGTCATAACCAAAGCGGCGTGTTTTAGCCACAGAAGGCCTGCCGATTTTTTTCACCGCAGCGGCCAGCTCTTCCGCCGTTTGAAAGGCTGCAAACGGTGCCACTTCCACACCACAGGAGGCGAGAAATTCCTTTTCTACCAGTCTGTCCTGCGACACCTCTAGCGCACGCGCACCGGGGCGCAACAATGTTTTTTTGGAAACCAGCGCTGCCGTTGCGGCTGGCACATTCTCAAATTCATAGGTGGCAACATCAATGCTGTCAGCAAAAGCTGTTAGTGCCGCTTCATCTTCATAATCAGCAATGGTGACCTCGTTCGCCACATGGAAAGCCGGGCTGCGCTTATCAGGGCAGAAGATATGGCAGCGGTATCCCAGATTAGCCGC